>NZ_JAUBPR010000217.1:0-4842 GCF_036700845.1 Microcoleus sp. S13_C5 | reverse complement strand
TCGATCGAAATTAAGGGAGACACCAAAATGGCCCTAGATTCTTATCCAGGTGCATTATCCCAAGTTGTCACAAATTTGCTGATGAACTCTCTGATTCATGCTTACGAACCAGGCGCTACTGGAAAGCTCGCTTTTGATTGGCAGCAAGATGGGGAGCAACTTAGCTTTGAATATTCCGATGATGGTCGAGGCATTCCCCCAGAAAATTTAAGTAAAATTTTCGAGCCATTCTTTACTACCAAACGCGGTCAGGGGGGTAGCGGGTTGGGATTGCATATTGTCTACAATTTAGTTACCCAAAAACTTCTGGGTGAAATAGAATGTAAAAGTAAGGTGGGAGTGGGAACCAAATTTATAATTAAGTTACCCTTGCAAATCGATGCAAAACTGTAGTTTCCCAAATCAAAAGTTCAGTAATAAACATAGATAAGCAGCAATGGACAATATTTACGGTTTTTCCACTCAAGAATCATCTCAAACAATGCTCTTGGCTGAAGGATTTAACTCAGATGCGGGTCTAGGCAGATCTGACGATCGCTCTAGTAACTATAACAAGCCCTACAAATCTCCTCTGAAGGCCAACGGCGAGATCCCTTCACTCTGTTCTGCCTGCTTTTGGAGGAAGCTGCGAGATCCCTCCTAAAATGAATCTTTATTTGTATTTTTTTTTAGAAATGTTAAGAAAAAATATTTTTAGTAAAGCTTAAGTTTTGCTGAAAGTGCATAGTAGAATTAGGTATCAGAGCATACATCTACTTATAAATTGGCACTTCCTCAAAAACTGGTGTATTAATATTTAAGAGAAACTGCAATGATGATTAACTTAGCAGGCTACGAAATTACCAGCCAAATTCATGAAAGTAACAATTCTTTAGTTTACCGAGGACTGAGAAAGCAAGACAACCAACCCATAATTCTCAAATTTCTCAAGCTAGATTATCCGATGCCAGCTTCGTTAGTCAGATACAAGCAGGAATACGAAATTACACGCAATCTTGACCTAGAAAGTGTCCCTAAAACCTACAGCTTAGAGAGATACCAGAACAGTTTGGCTATTATTTTCGAGGATACTGGTGGAGAATCATTAAAGGTTTGGTTGGCTTCTCAAAAACTTACCTTACAAGAGTTTTTGCCAACAGCTATTAAAATAACCAGAGCTTTAGGTCAAATTCATCAACATAACATTATTCATAAAGATATCAACCCCAGCAATATTATTATTAACTCGACAACAGGGCTAGTCCAAATCATAGATTTTGGCATCTCTACTGTTTTAACTCGTGAGAATCCTACCCTAAAAAATCCTAATGTTTTAGAAGGCACTCTCAGGTATATATCGCCGGAACAAACAGGCAGAATGAACCGAGCGATCGACTACCGCACTGATTTTTACTCATTAGGAGTTACTTTTTACGAACTGCTGACGGGACAAGTACCATACGATTACAGCGATGCAATGGAATTAGTCCACTGCCACATTGCTAAACAAGCGATACCGCCTCATGCAATCGAGCCAAACATTCCTAAAGTGGTTTCCGATATTGTGATGAAGCTGTTAGAAAAGAGGGCTGAAGCCAGATATCAAAGTGCTTGGGGAATCGTCGCCGATTTAGAAGAATGTCTGGAGCAATTACGAACTAAGGGAAGGATTGCAGATTTTGATATCGCCCAAAAAGATATTACTGATAAGTTTCAAATTCCCCAAAAACTCTATGGGAGAGAACAAGAAGTAGAAACCTTGCTAGCTGGGTTTGAGCGCGTCAGCAATGGCACGACAGAAATCATGTTAGTGTCGGGTTATTCTGGCATTGGCAAATCCGCCTTAGTACAAGAAGTTTATAAACCCATTACTAAGGCAAGGGGTTATTTTATTGCGGGTAAGTTCGACCAATTTCAACGCAATATTCCTTACGCGGCTATCATCAATGCTTTTCGCTCCTTAGTGAAGCAAATACTAACTGAAAGTGAAGCACGATTAGTTCAATGGAAAGAAAAACTTTTAGCCGTTTTGGGTAAAAACGGACAAGTCATTATTGATGTCGTTCCAGAAGTGGAACTCATTATTGGTAAGCAGCCAGCCGTGCCAGAATTAGCGGCAGCCGAGTCACAAAATCGTTTTAATTCAATATTTCAAAAATTCATCGGCGTGTTTTGCTCATCTGATCATCCTTTAGTCATCTTTTTAGACGATTTACAATGGGCTGATTCGGCCACGCTGAAGTTGCTAGAAGTAATGATGACAGATGCACAAAGGCGCTATTTGTTCTTAATTGGGGCCTATCGAAATAACGAAGTCGCTCCTGGACATCCCTTGATGATAACTCTTGATTTACTACAGTCAAAAGCCTCTGTTATCAACAACATCACATTAGTTCCCTTAGCTATTGAACATATTGGTCACTTAATTTGTGATACGTTACACTCGAACACAATTGCAGTAGAACCATTAGCTCAATTAGTAATCAGGAAAACTTCTGGTAACCCCTTCTTTGTCAATCAATTTCTCAAAACTCTCTATCAGGAAGGCTTACTTACATTTATTCCTCCGTCTCAAGGCAGTAAACCCCAATGGCAATGGGACATAGCTTTAATTGAGGCAGTAGGCATTACTGATAATGTTGTGGAGTTAATGGTTAGGAAGTTAAGAAAACTTCCTACCTCCACACAGCAGATTTTACAGTTAGCTGCTTGTGTAGGCAACACATTTGATTTGCACACCCTTTCTATTATCCATGAAACTTCAGCAGCAGTCGCTTATCAAAACCTTTTACCAGCAATTCAGGAAGGTTTAGTATTACCTATTTCTGAGTTAGAAATTACCCCAGAAGAAATAATAGAGGCTCCCCTAATTATTCTTACTTTTAATTTTTTGCACGATCGAGTGCAACAAGCAGCTTATGCCACTATCCCAGAAGAGCATAAAAAACAAGTTCACCTCAAAATCGGTCACCTACTTTTAAAAAATACTACTGAAGAAGAACTGGAAGAAAAGATTTTCGATCTGGTCAATCATCTTAATACTGGTGTGGAATTGATTGATGATTTAGAACAGAAAGTTAAATTGTCAAAATTGAATTTAATAGCAGGCAAAAAAGGCAAAGCTTCCACAGCTTATAAAACAGCAGCTACCTATTTTGCTTTAGGAATAAACCTACTAGGGAGTCAGGGTTGGGAAAATTATTACGAATTAACATTTACTCTCTATAGAGATCGAAGTGAGTGCGAGTATTTAGCTGGCAATCTTGAGGAAGCAGAAGAACTTTTCAAGATAGCCTTAAGTAACAGCAAATCGGCCATAGATAAAGCAGAAATTTATTCTCTTTATACATTCTTTTGTTCAACTTTATCACGGAAAGATGAAGCGCTCAAGTTCACGCTTGCTGGCTTAGAATGTTTGGGTATGGATTTGCCTCGTACAGAAGAACAATTACCAAAGGCAGTAGAAGTAGAATTACAACAGGTATCGTTAAATCTGTCCCAAAGAAAAGTTGCTGATTTAATCCATGCTCCTGAGCTTAGAGACTTGACAAAAAGAGCCAGCATTAAATTATTAATTGATTTGTGGGCGGTAGCTTATTATGTTGGACATCAAAATTGGCTAGATTTATCTATATTAAAGATAGTCAATATGTCCTTAAGGTATGGCAACACAGATTTATCAGCCTTCGGTTATGTTACTTATGGAATGTTGTTATCATCTCGAAATGAATATAAATCAGCTTATGAATTTGGTAAGCTAGCTTTAAAGCTCAATGATAAATTTAACAACAAGAGCCTTAGTTGTAAAGTTCCTAATCTTTTCGCTTTGAGAATTAATCCTTATAATAATCATTTAAAAACCAACTTAGAAATTTTTAGGACAGCTTATAAAGGTGGGCTAGAGTGTGGCGATTTAGTTTACATAGTTTGGACGATGATGTTTAGTATATGGACTAGGTTTATTATAGGTCAGCCTCTAAAAAAGGTTTATGAAGAATCTTGTAAATATATAGCTGTTATGAAGCAGACAAATGACTTAAGTATGCTGTATGGATTTATGTCTTTACAGCAAACTACTTTAAATTTACAAGGATTGACTCAAGACAAATACAACTTCGATGATGAAATATATAGTGAAGCGTTGTGCTTGCAACACTGGGAAAATACGAAGTTTTATCATGTTAAGACTTGGTATATAACTTTCAAGGCTCAAGTTTTATTTATTTATGATAACTATTCTGAGGCTCTCAAACTGGCTCAAGGAAATGAAAAAGAAATTAATAATTTCGGCTTTTTTAATATCACTCAACACTATTTCTATTATTCATTAATTTTGGCTGCTGTCTATTCAGAGGCTACTATTGATGAAAAAGAAAACTACTGGAAAATTTTACATAATAATCTAGAAAAAACAAAAATTTGGGCTGAGAGCTGCCCAGATAATTATTTACATCAGTATTTACTGATAGCGGCAGAAATAGCGCGAATTTCTGGTAAGGCTTTAGAAGCAATGGATTTATACGACAAAGCGATCGCTTCGGCTAGAGAAAACGAATATATCCAGAACGAAGCTTTGGGGAATGAACTAGCGGCTAAATTCTGGTTAGCTAAAAGGAAAGAAGATTTTGCCCAAATTTATATGCAAAAAGCTCACTATGGCTACCAGATATGGGGCGCTCTAGCTAAAGTTGATGATTTAGAGGAAAAATACCCCCAATTGCTAGCTAGAAAGTCAACCAAGATAACAACCCAAACAAAAATTAACCAAACAACGAGTGCGGCTACTACCACTAGCACTAATTTGGGAGAGACGCTAGATTTAGCCACAGTAATGAAAGCTTCCCAAGCAATTTCAGGTGAAAT
>NZ_JAUBPR010000033.1:0-55223 GCF_036700845.1 Microcoleus sp. S13_C5 | reverse complement strand
TTGTAAAAATATTGCTCTCTCATCTTTGGACCAAATAATCTGTATTTTAAAAGACCAAATTAGATGCGCTTACCCTGGGTTGCGAGTGACAACCGTAGCACCGATAGACAAGGCAATGGCAGCGATCCGCATATCTTTTTCCAGGCGATTTTTCCGCAGGGGCGGGTGATCCTTTAACAGTTTCTTGAGACAAGTATCAGCTTCCGGTGTAAAGTCCAGTACCTCAATAGTTTGGAGATATTTTACAGTTGTCCAAAGTTTAGAATAGAGTCCAGGTAAGTTATGCACCAGGGACGGATCGTTAATCCTGCCAACCCAGCCATTGAAGAGTTCTTGAACCGTGACAATAGTGACGGAAATCTCATGTTTTGCTGCGTTGGTGATAACTTGAGGACTATTCTGGAGAATGAGTGAAACGTGATCGGTATCCAGAATACATTTTTTAGAGAGGGAAACGGTTTTTTGTGACATTTTCAATCCTCTTTATTAATATAAATGCAGGGTTTAGCCATTGGGTTATGACCTGCGGTTTTAACGTGACCCATTCCACTAACAGTACCCAGAGCTTTATCTTGACGATTGTGACTTCCGACCGGAGCAGTTTGAAAATTGGGCGTTGCTGAATACAAGTATGAATTCAAGATTTGGGAATTGCTATAAGCCAAGTATGGTGAGTTTTGTAATTTCCAATAAAAATTGATTCATACCGTGAATCAGCAACGCAGAAAATTGTTTTCCCAGCGGGAAAGGCAAGCCAAACTTAGCGAAAAGATATCGCAATAAAGCCGTAAAAACCCAAAAAGCCGAGGCGGTGATCCGCCCCGGCAAGGGTTACAGTATTTTATTTAATTTTTGCTTTGGTTCGATCTTAAAACTTCTGTTTGAAGATGTCAAGAGTTTCCTGGGTTCTCAATATGTGGAATTATTGAGGAGCGGAATGATGAGAAACTATCACGTTCCGTTCTGTAACAATTATCAAAATAACAGGGCAGGCCCTAAAGCCCGCCCCATCAAACGATCGACTTAGTAATCGAAGTCGCCGCCCCCCATGCCGCCGCCAGCGCCAGCAGCAGCGCCATCCTTCGGTTCAGGCTTGTCAACGACGATGCACTCGGTTGTCAGCACCATACCAGCAATAGATGCGGCATTTTGCAGAGCAGAACGAGTCACCTTCGCGGGGTCAACGATACCAGCTTCAAACATATCGACAAACTCATTTGTCGCTGCGTTGAAACCAACGTTAAATGGCTTTTCTTTGACGCGCTCAGCAATCACAGCGCCATTCAAACCAGCGTTTTCAGCAATCCGCTTCAGAGGAGCAGCCAGAGCCCGTGCCACAATCAATGCACCGGTCAATTCTTCGCCCTTCAGGCTGCTGTTAGCCCACTCTTCCAATTGAGGAGTTAGGTGAGCCAAAGTTGTACCGCCACCGGGGACAATTCCTTCTTCTACTGCAGCTTTGGTAGCGTTGATCGCATCTTCCAAACGCAGTTTGCGATCCTTCATTTCTGTTTCGGTAGCCGCGCCGACTTTGATGACTGCGACGCCGCCAGCCAATTTGGCCAAACGTTCTTGCAGCTTCTCTTTGTCGTAGGAAGACTCGGTTTCGTCCATTTGACGGCGAATTTGTTCGCAGCGGGACTTAACGGCAGCTTCGTTACCTTCGGCAACAATTGTGGTGCTGTCTTTGGTGATGGTGATGCGGCGGGCTTTGCCGATCATGTCGAGCTTGGTATTTTCCAGTTTCAAACCGGCGTCTTCGGTGATTAGTTGACCGCCGGTCAATACGGCGATATCTTCTAACATGGCTTTGCGTCGATCGCCAAAACCGGGTGCTTTAACAGCAGTCACGTTCAACACACCGCGCAGTTTGTTGACAACGAGGGTAGCTAAAGCTTCTTTCTCAATGTCTTCTGCAATGATCAACAGCGGGCGGCCGGAACGAGCTACTTGTTCGAGCACAGGTACTAAATCTTGTACCAGAGCGATTTTCTTGTCTGTCAGCAAGATGAAGGGTTCTTCTAGAATCGCTTCCATCCGCTCAGTGTCAGTGACGAAGTAGGGAGAAATGTAGCCTTTGTCGAAGCGCATCCCTTCGGTGATTTCCAATTCGGTGGTCATAGACTTCCCTTCTTCCAGGGAAATCACGCCTTCCTTGCCCACCTTGTCCATTGCGTTAGCAATCATTTGACCGACTTCATCGTCGTTACCAGCAGAGATGGAGCCGACTTGAGCGATGGCTTTGGAATCTTCTACTTGTTTGGCGTGTTCGGCAATTTTTTCTACCAAAAACGTGGTTGCTTTGTCAACACCGCGCTTGAGGGCGATCGCATTTGCACCGGCTGCTACGTTACGCAGGCCTTCTTTGACCATTGCGTGAGCCAAAACGGTAGCAGTGGTGGTACCGTCGCCTGCTGCGTCGTTGGTTTTGGAAGCAGCTTGACGAATTAGAGCAACGCCTGTATTTTCTACATGGTCTTCTAGTTCGATTTCTTTGGCGATGGTAACGCCGTCATTGACGATCTGAGGAGCTCCGAATTTCTTTTCGAGAACCACGTTACGGCCTTTGGGGCCGAGGGTTACGGCCACTGCTTCGGCCAGAATGTCCATACCGCGTTCGAGGGCGCGACGTGCATTTTCGTTGTAGATGATACGCTTAGCCATAGTTTTTGGGGATGAGAGGGTTTGAGATTTTGGATTGGGGATGATGGATTTTAGTCATTTGTCCCGTGTCATTAGTTGTTTGGCGGCGTTCGCTTTAAACTAATGACTGATGACTAAGGACTGATGACTAATGATTAATTAGTTAACGATCGCCAGAATGTCTTTTTCTGCAAGCAAGACGTATTCGTCTGTGCCGAGTTTGATGTCGGTGCCGGCGTATTTCGAGTAGAGAACTTTGTCGCCGACTTTGACTTCCATTTCAGTGCGGCTGCCGTCGTCATTGCGCTTGCCAGGGCCCACGGCCGCGACTTCGCCTACTTGGGGCTTTTCTTTCGCTGTGTCGGGCAGAAGGATGCCGCCGGCGGTTTTTTCTTCGCTAGCGCTTACTTTTACGAACACGCGCTCGCCTAACGGTTTAACGGTAGAAACACTCAGTGATACTGCTGCCATAAATAAATCTCCAGATTACAGATTGTCGTGAGTCAGTCGTCAGGGGTCACGATGAAAGCAACAGCGGACTACTTACAACTGACATATTAGCACTCTCGACTCCTGAGTGCTAATTTAGCTTTAGTCAGGGTCGATCGCAACTTAGTTGTCAGTACGGGTTCCCGAACCGAGCATGAGTTGGAGGGAAGGAGAGGTGGGAGTGGGGGCTGGGGTGATGACTTTAGACCGCTAACCAATTACTTTTGATTGATGAAGACAATGACAGAAAATAACGAGGAATCTTGCAGCCAAGGCTTGAGCGCTTGCGTCCAAAGCCTGGGAATCGCTCAAATCGAGCGGCATATTTTTATTTGTGCCGACCAAACCGTGCCCAAGTGCTGCGATCGGCAAACCAGTCTGGAGGCGTGGAATTACTTAAAAAAACGCTTGCAAGAATTGGGGTTGGACAAGCCAAGTGCCACTCGACCAACCTGCGTCTTTCGCACGAAAGCCAATTGCCTGCGAGTATGCGCGTCTGGCCCGATTATGGTAGTCTATCCAGACGGAGTGTGGTATCGCGACGTTACTCCACCCGTCATTGAGAGAATTATTCAGGAACATCTCCTAAACTCAAAGGTAGTTCAAGAATACGCTTTCTTGACTCATCCTTTGCCTGCGCCTCGTGAGGCGGAGCCAAACATTTAAGTGTAGCGCTGTTTAAAGTACAGGGTTATAGGTAAAGTGTTAAATTTAAGGTTAAGGGTGAGAATTTGAGACAGTTTGGCGTCCGGGCGATCGCACCTGCTACAGTTCAATAAAACTGTAGTTAGGTTCTTGTCTTCCTTGTGCGGCTTCCCGTGTTCCTTGTGTTTCTCAAAAGGTACAGTAAAAAAAATCGATCCGAGGAACTGTGAAATTTTGTGCAAAAATTTCTCAGTGGCAGACACTAAGCAGGTTGCCAAACTACACTAGAAACAGTTAAATACGTAAGTAGGGAGTCTGCTTAAATTTCTCTATATCAGAAGTACCATTTAAAACCGGGGCATTAAGCTGAAATTGAACCGATCGAGATTAAATATTTAACTTGGGCTCTGTTAGGGAGTCTCCAATCAATCAAGGCTAATCTTGATAGGGCGATCGTGAATTACAGGTTTGGTCTGCATTCCAGGTCGTAAGACACTCACGAACAGCCCTCAATTATAGGTTGGAAAGCGGTAATACCCGCCCCGCTTTCCCTCACCGCCATCCCTTCAGTCGATCGTCGTCCTCCACCCCCAGCCGGGTGGCGGGGGACTGACGGAAAAAACAGAAGTGAAAACAAGGAAGCGTGCGGGATACTTTAGCGGGAATAAACATGACAAAGGACAATAATTCAGGAGAGCAAAAACGGCTGATGCTGGTTGACGACGACCCCAACTTGATCTTGCTCGTCAAGGACTACTTGGAGTTTCGGGGTTACAACGTCATTACAGCAGAAAACGGCAGAGACGCTCTGGAAAAACTAGAACAAGAAGTTCCCGACTTGATTATCTGCGATGTGATGATGCCGGAAATGGACGGCTACACTTTAGTCAAACACATCAGAGAAGACCCGCGCACGAGCTGGATTCCGGTTCTCTTCTTGTCCGCAAAAGGTCAAAGTTCAGACCGAGTAAAAGGCTTGAGCACTGGCGCTGACGTTTATATAGTCAAGCCTTTTGAACCAGAAGAACTGGTAGCCCAAGTGGAATCTTCTCTGAAAGCAGCATCCCGCTTGATTCGCCACTCAAATCCCGGTATGGAGAGTGGCCCAAAAATTAAGGCGCGCCGCAATGTCGAATTGACTCCCACCGAGTTAAAGGTGGTACAGTTGCTAGCGCAGGGTATGGCAAACCGCCAGATCGCAGACGTGATGAATGTCAGCCAGCGGACTATAGAGAGCCACGTCAGCAATATGCTGGGTAAAACAGGTCTGCACAACCGGACAGAGTTAGCTCGCTGGGCCCTTGAAAGCAAAAAGGCTTGAGCGGAGGTAGTCTGCGCTATGAAATCAGGGGAGCAACATCTACTGCTATGCGCTTCGGTATGCCTGCTTGGCGGTAGGGCGGTACGGCGGCAGTTTGAATGCGCCATTAACCTTGACACGGCAGCCGGTATTGAGTTACTAGGCGTATAGTTTGTGAGGGCCCCTCGCTCAAATGCAAGCAGGGTTAAAAGAGCCCTCTGGCGGTAGAGCCGAAAATATGAAATACTGGGGGGATGGAGTTTTCTGAAGTTTAATCTATTGCCTCAGTTAGCTCCATGTTGCTAAAATGTGATATTTAGATTAACTTCTTTCTACAATTATTAGGTCTAAGTTTCTATGACAAACTTAATGAACCGCCTTTCTATTTTTGTGGACGGGAACAATATGTTCTACGCTCAACAAAAGAACGGTTGGTTTTTTGATCCTCGCAGGGTGCTCGAATATTTCAAAACTTCGCAGCCGAATGTCATCTTGATCAATGCTTTCTGGTATACGGGTCTGAAAGACCCCCAAGATCAAAGGGGATTTCGAGATGCCTTGATCAGTCTGGGTTACACGGTTCGCACTAAGATTCTTAAGGAATATTACGACGATGCTTCGGGCAGATATTCTCAAAAGGCTAATTTAGACATAGAAATTGTGGTTGATATGTTTAATACTGTGGATCAATACGACCAAGTTGTGCTGTTTAGCGGGGATGGGGATTTTGAGCGGGCGATCGAGCTGCTCCGCTCGAAAAATACTCATATTACTGTGGTATCAACCGAAGGAATGATTGCTAGAGAGTTACGAAATGCTACAGATAGGTATATAGACCTAAATGAAATTAGGGAACATATCGAGAAGATGGATTATTAGTCAGTAGTTATTAGTCATTAGTCATTAGTCATTAGTCAGTAGTTATTAGTCATTAGTTAGTAGTTATGGGTTATGGGTTATTAATTATTAGTTATTGGCGCGAGACAGGGGACTGGTGACTGGAGGCTAAAAATCCAGACAAACGGACAAGTAAAAATCAGGAAAACACTTTTTTAGAGCTATGAAAACTCAACCAAGTCAAGACCGGATTATTATTTTCGATACGACTTTGCGGGACGGAGAACAATCTCCGGGTGCATCTCTGAATGTGGATGAAAAGTTGACGATCGCTCGCCAGTTAGCGAGATTGGGCGTGGATGTGATTGAAGCGGGTTTCCCTTTCACCAGCACGGGAGATTTCGAGGCAGTCCAAAAAATAGCCCGATCGGTTGGCACGGAAAATGGCCCGACAATTTGCGGCTTAGCACGGGCGAGAAAGCCGGATATTAAAACAGCAGCCGAGGCTCTGAAACCAGCAGCAAATGCGCGAATTCATACGTTTCTGGCTACGTCTGATATTCACTTGGAGTATAAGCTGAAAAAGACGCGGGCTGAGGTTCTGGAAATTGTGCCGGAAATGGTGGCTTACGCTAAGTCTTTTGTGGATGATGTGGAGTTTTCGCCGGAAGATGCTTGTCGCTCGGAACCGGAGTTTTTGTATCAGGTTCTGGAACGGGCGATCGCAGCCGGTGCGACTACTGTTAATATTCCCGATACTGTCGGCTACACGACTCCGAGCGAATTTGGGGCTTTGATTCGGGGAATTAAGGAAAATGTGCCGAATATCGATCGCGCAATTATTTCGGTTCACGGTCACAATGACTTAGGATTGGCTGTTGCTAACTTTTTGGAAGCTGTGAAAAATGGCGCCAGACAGTTAGAATGCACGATTAACGGGATTGGCGAACGGGCGGGAAATGCGGCTCTGGAAGAGTTGGTAATGGCGCTTTACGTGCGGCGCCAATATTATAATCCGTTCTTGGGCCGGGCTGCGGATTCTGAGGAACCGCTGACAAATATTGACTCGCGCCAAATTTACAAAACTTCCCGCTTGGTTTCCAATTTGACGGGGATGTTGGTGCAGCCAAATAAGGCGATTGTCGGGGCAAATGCTTTCGCTCACGAGTCGGGAATTCACCAAGACGGAGTGCTGAAAAATAAGCGGACATACGAGATTATGGACGCTGAGTCGATCGGCTTAACTGAAAATCAAATCGTCTTGGGCAAATTGTCGGGGCGCCACGCTTTCCACACTCGCTTGAAAGAGTTGGGTTTTGAAATGGCCGACGATGAGCTAAATAAGGCTTTTGTCAAGTTCAAAGATTTAGCTGACAAGAAAAAAGAGATTACTGACTGGGACTTAGAGGCGATCGCCAACAACGAAGTGCACCAAGCACCGGAACTGTTCCGGTTAGAATTGGTGCAAGTTTCCTGCGGTGACAAATCGCGACCGACAGCAACCGTCACAGTGCGGAATCCGGCGGGTGAAGAATTGACCGATGCTGCGATCGGCACTGGGCCTGTGGATGCGATTTACAGGGCAATTAACCGGGTGGTAAATGTACCGAACGAGTTGATCGAGTTTTCTGTACAATCGGTAACAGCGGGCATAGATGCGATCGGGGAAGTAACAATTCGCTTGCGCCACGAAGGCAAAGTATTTTCCGGTCACTCAGCAAATACCGACATTATCGTAGCGTCCGCCGAAGCATACATCAGCGCTTTAAATCGCCTGTATCAGGCATTGCAGCATAGTGCTGAAAAATCATCCGAACAGCCAACTCACATGAGAAATGAAGTTGTTGCAGAAGCACAGCGCTGATAAATTTCTTGTCAGCCATTTTTCTTGAAACAAACCGCAGACGAACCTAGATCCAAGCAGATAAATCTCAATTAATCTGCCTTGATCCGGGTTTATCTGCGGTTTAAAATTACTTTTTTTTACTAATAACTAACTCTTGAAAAATGCAAGACGAAACTTTAAAAAAAGAGCGACAATTCCACGATGCTTGGGCATCCACAATCGATATTGACGGCATTCGAGTCAATGATTACTTTGAAGCTTGTACCGCCCCAGAAAATAGATTTATCGTCCAGCAAATGGGCGATATTACAGGCAAACGCCTGTTAGATTTAGGCTGCGGTGCGGGAGAAAATAGCGTTTATTTTGCTAAAAAAGGGGCGAATTGTGTGGCTGCTGACTATTCTCAGGGTATGGTAGAAGTTGCCCTGAAATTGGCTGAGAAAAACGGCGTCAAAATAGACGGCTGCACGGTGAATGCAATGGCAATGGATTTCCCGGACAATAGTTTTGATATTGTTTATGCTTCTAATTTGTTGCACCATTTACCGGAACCAGAAAAGGCAATTCGCGAAATGCACCGCGTCCTGAAGCCGGGGGGTAAAGCTTGTTTTTGGGACCCTATGAAGCACAATCCGGTGATTAATGTTTACCGTAGAATGGCGACTGAGGTGCGGACGGAGGATGAAAGTCCTTTGGATATTAATATTGTAAATTTTGTCAAGTTTTTGTTTTCCGAGACGGCTTATGATACGTTTTGGCTGACATCGCTGTGGATTTTTTTGCGCTTTTATTTAATCGAAAAAGTGCATCCGAATGAGGAGCGTTATTGGAAAAAGATTATCATTGAACAAGAGAGATTGAAACCGGAATACTCTCGGTTAGAAGGGTTGGATGGTTTTTTGAAGAAGTTGCCTTTGATGAAGCGCTTGGCTTGGAATTTGGCTGTGGTGGCAACCAAGTAAATAAAAGAAGTACAATAAGTCAAAGCATTTAATTAAGAGGCTAATTATGCCAGAAACTATTACTGCTATCTACGAAAACGGGGTTTTTCGTCCCTTGAGTCCTTTGTCATTGAATGATGGGGAAACTGTGGAAATCACAATTGTAGCGGAAGTTTCGCAGGAAGCACTCAAGGGCGATCGCGAAAAAGCGATTAAGTTGATGGATTTACGAAAATTGATGGGTTTGCCAACAAAACAGTTTAAGCTAGATGCAGCCACAGAACAAAAGCGGCGCGAACTGTTTGAAAAACTCAAGGGAAGAGTGGGGAAACCTCTTTCTGAAATCGTTATTGAGGATCGCGGCCCGTGGTAAATGCCTATTTCTTAGACACCAGCGCTTTGGTTAAACGGTATGTGCCTGAATTGGGAAGTAATTGGATTCAATCGATTACTGTTCCTGCAGCAGGTAACTTTCTCGCGATTTCTCAGATTACTTGGGTGGAGGTATGCAGCGCTTTTTCACGCCGTCAACGAGAGGGTACTCTATCTGTCGATGAGGTTGACCAACTTATGGGAGATTTTCGCACGGATTTTGAAAACCAGTATGAAGTTGTTGAAGTCGATCGCACTTTGATAGAAACAGCGGGCGCACTGGTGATGCAAAACCCACTGCGGGCTTATGATGCTGTGCAATTAGCGGCTGCTTTGCGCGTTCAATCTACTCTCGTTTCCGTGCCAGATACTCAACTGGTTTTTGTTTCGGCGGACAACAGATTGCTGGATATTGCTCAGTCGGCAGGGTTGGCTATTGATAATCCTAATAATTATCCGTAATCTAGCTGTGTGTAGTCAGGAATGCAAGTCCTCATAAAAATCAGAGGACTAAAGTCATTACTAGAAACTAATTTTAGTGCGATCGTTATTTAGAGAATTTCTTTCAAAGTTTTAACTAAGAT
This sequence comes from Microcoleus sp. S13_C5, assembly GCF_036700845.1. NCBI lineage: Bacteria > Bacillati > Cyanobacteriota > Cyanophyceae > Oscillatoriales > Microcoleaceae > Microcoleus > Microcoleus sp. S13_C5. Next base: position 45,566 of record NZ_JAUBPR010000033.1, on the reverse strand, counting down.
TTGATTCTGTTCCTCCGTACCTACACTAATCCGCAATTTGTCTTCTAATCGCGGCTGATTGAAATATCGAATCAATATTCCCCGTACTTTCAGTGTTTGATAAATTCTTTCTGCATCGCCGTTTGGTGGCCTAACTAACAAAAAGTTAGTTTGCGAGGGCCAAACGTCAAAGCCTAATTCCTTAAAGCTAACGGCTAGTTTTGCTCGCGAAGCCTTAATCTTTTCGGCATTGGCTGTTTTGTGGTCTCGATCGGCGATCGCCGCTGCCCCCACTGCATAAGCTAAAGCATCAACATTATAGCTGTCTTTGATTTTATTTAATTCTGCCAGCAGCGCCGGATTTGCTATGCCAAAACCCAGCCTCAATCCTGCCAGGGAATAACCTTTTGAAAGCGTCCTCAAAACTATAACATTACTGTACTTTTTTGTCAAGTTTAAAGCATTTTCTTCGGCGAAATCTACATAAGCTTCGTCGATCACAAGAATGCCCGATAACTCATTAGCCAGTGTCTCCAAATCTGCAACAGATATCGCTGTTCCCGATGGACTGTTTGGCGAAGCTATAAATGTCACTGCACCCTGGGCGGCTATTAGCAAATCGACGGGTAACTTGTAGTCATCGGGATAAGGAACTTCCACTAATTCTGCATCTTGAATTTCTGCCAAAGTGCGATACAATACATAGGTAGGCGCGGGACAAACAATCTGTTTCCCAGATTCGCCCACAGCGCGAACTATCAAGTTTAATAAATCGTCGCTGCCGTTACCTACAATAATCCAATCGTCAGCAACTCCAAAAACTTGACTAGCAGCAATGCGGAAAACTTTGCCAGTTGGATCTGGATAGCGCCGCAGCATTTCTCCGTCTATTTCCTGAAGCACTTTTAAAGCTTTGGGAGAAGGTGGATAGGGATTTTCATTAGAATTTAGTTTAATAATTTTTGTGCCTAGCGGTGGCTGTTCTCCCGGCACATAGCCAGACATTTCGTGGATGCTTTTGCGAAAGTAATTCATCTATTAATTGAGTTTTGTGGAACGGGCATCTTGCCCGTTCTTGATAATGGTGCAAGATATCAAGTTAAACAAATTATATCAAACAATTAGTGACTATCAGCGTTATACCCAAATCAATTAACTTTTGCATATCTGCTCGATCGTCCACCGTCCAGGCCACAATGTCAAGTCCCTGACTCCGGCTTTCTTGAATTAATGCGGGGTTTTCCAGCAACACGCGATACAGACTGCTAATCAAATTATCCCGATGCGCCACAGCTTGAGCTAATTGATTTTTGTATGCTTCTAAATTAGCAACAATGTGTCCGATCGCCAAATCGCCAGATAGCCGCCGCACTTGTTCCAGAAATCCATCGTTAAAGGAAGTAATAACGCATTTATGTTGGATCTCTGCGCCCTTCAAAGTATTGACAAAATCCGCGACATCTGCGTCAGACCACTCGCAGTGAGGTTTGACATCAAAGTAAAGAAATTTGTCAACATTTTTGAGGATAGCTAATGATTCTTTTAAGGTAGGAATTTTTTCTTGGGAAAATTCATCGCTAAACCATTGTCCCGCATTAAGTGTTTGCAATTGAGACAGAGTTTTTTCCCTAACTTTGCCAGAAACTCCAGTGATTCTATCTAATGTGGCGTCGTGAAAAATCACTGGTATGTTGTCGGCGGATAGCTGAATGTCAAATTCGATCGAATGAGCTCCACGGGCGATCGCCAGTTCAAAAGCTGCTAAAGTATTTTCGGGGGCGATCGCCGAAAATCCCCGATGTGCGATAATTTCTAAATTCACTGTCTTGTGCCCTCTAAAAACTCTGCCACAGTTTGATTAAAAGTTTCCGGTTCAGTCAAAAAAGACCAGTGATTCCCCGGTACTTTGGCAACGGTAAGATTTTTCAAGTATCTCTTGTATGGCTGCATTTGCCAAGCCATGCGATTTACGCCTTTTTCCGGCTGTACAAACAAAGTCTGGATATCAATATTTTCAGTTAAACCGGCAACTTTCATCACTTCTGCAAATATCTGATTTCTCGCTGCAATCGCAAATTTACTGCCCCAAGTTCCGTCGGATTTTTGTTCGATTTGGTGTTGGAATACCATTTGCTGAACCTCACTCCAATCTGCGTATTCTCCCGATTGTTTTGCTGCTGCTTCTGCTTGGGCTAAAGTCGCAAACGGGCCCACACATTTGAGACAGTCTAATTTTCGGTAAACAATTGGCAGGGTGAGTTTCATCGCGGCGGGCAGTTTGGTGATGAAAATCGGGTCTACTAAAATCATACTGCAAAAGCGATCGGGATTTTGCCTCGCCCAAATCGCTGCTAGTTTCCCCGTCCAAGAATGTCCTAAAATGTGGGCGTCTGGCCAGTTGAGATGTGCCATCAAAGCTTCTAAATCTGCGATCGCACTTTCAAAAGTATAGCCTATTTTCGGTTTGCTACTTTCTCCGTGACCGCGCATATCTGGCGCTACAATATGATAGCGGTTGGACAAGTAATTGCCCAAGTTACTCCAGACACACGCACTATCTGCTAAACCGTGCAGCAGCAGCAAACGCGGAACTTTTTCTTTCCCTGTTTCTGCCTGCCATTCTAGGTAGGAAAGTTCGATATCTGGTAATTGCAAAGTCTTACGAGTTGGCATGATTAGGGTGTTTTATAGTTGGATAAATTTTATTTCACCTCATTTATACTATTTTTATGAACTGGCAAGATGCCTGTTCCACAAAGAGTGAATCTTATTGTACTGTTTTGATCGACAGGCAAGATGCCTGTTTCACAAATAATAAATCTTATTGTGGGTGGGGTGGGCTTCTAGCCCGCCCTTATTACCTAACCTTTGCCCTTCAAGCTAAATAAAAGAAACTGAGTTTTCTGCGCTTCATCAAAATTGTCATCGCTGACCAAAACTAAACTCTGGCTGCCATCTGGCAAGCGCGGGCCGAGGGTCATCCCTTCTAAATTGTACAGCGGAATTCCGAGTTCGCTTAAGTCTAGGAGCAACTTTTTCTTAACAGGTTCGACCATTGTCACTGGCCCTTTAAAACTCTGGATTCTCGAAGTATCTGTAGCCGCCCCAACCGCTAATTGATAAATCCTAGCGCTGTATCCCGACAGCCCAAAAGAACGTTCTAAACTCAGAATCTGACCGCCACCGACAGTTACTAATTCTGTTAAACCGTTCAAAATAGTCATGGGAACTTGGTCGAGCTTGTAAAGATTTTCTGAGACTAATTGCGGCGTTTTATCGACTATGATATAATGTAAAACACGGAGTTTGCTTGCCTGTTCTGGGTCTAAATCTTGCTTTAACGGCGCTTCCGTAGCTGCAAACAAACGAAACGGATCGAGACCGCCCGGACTAAAGGTTTCTGGGTCGATGGTTAAAGATTCAAAACCTAAATTGTCCACCACTCCTTGCTGCTGTTTTTCATCGCTGGCATCGGGAATATAGCGCTTTGGTATCGGCAATTGTCCCCGCATTTGCCCTGTTTTGAGGTCAAATTCACCGAGAAAAGGAGGGATGCCAACATGAGTAACGCCTTCGCTGGCGACAAATATTGAATTGCGGGGAGAAAGGGCGATGCCTTCGGGATTGATGGAACCCCAAGAGAAGGTTTCACCGTCTGCTTTTTTGAGGGAGGTAACGCCGTCAACGGTAACTTTTTTCAGGCGAATATTTGCTGGATCGCTCGATGTGAGGTCGAGTCTGAGACTGTAAAATCTCGCTTCTCCGTTTTCGCTGGGGTCGTCGGAAAGAGCGTAAAAGCGATAAGCTTTGGAAGTGACTGCGCTAATACCTTTGGGATCGTAGGTAATTCCTGACAAACCGCCGACTGGTACTCCTTCAAAATTGGTTTTTGGCAATTGGTATTCGCCCAAAAATTCTAGGGACATTTCTGGAAAAGAGCGGTCTCTAGCAACGGCGGGAGGCGGGGCGCAAGCTGTGCAAACCGTTAAGAGAATTAGGGCTAGACTGAATAAGCGTAAAATACGTTGGCGAAGCCCTCGAAGAGGATCGCCCAGCGTCTTTAAATGCCCATAATTGCTCAGTACGGTGACATTTATTTTGTTGCTCTTGTTGAACAGTTTGCTTTTGTGCCATCTTTGTGACATAATTTATACCGTTTTGTAGATATGCAAAACTTGATGTTTCGAGAAGGAATGCCGAATCGCGGCAACCAAATTTTTAGAATGAGAAGTTCTGTACCAATTGGGTGCTTGCTTTTCCTGTGGCTGTGTGCTGGTTCTATTGCTAGCGCCCAAACTAATCCACCAGCCCTCGATCAATTTTCTCCTAATCCTCTAGAAATTACCACACCCGATCCCCTAACTCCCGCTAATGAATCTTTGAGCAGCACTCAGCGGGAGGAACTGACAGCGGCTTTGGAAGAGTTAAACTTAGAAGCATCGGCTAAACTGCAAGCTGGAGACGGCGCGGGTGCTTTTGAAATTTGGTTCCGAGAATTGCGGCTGCGGAGGTATCTGGGCCCGGCGGCGGAAATTGCTGCTTTGAGTCGGGTGGGAAGTGTTGCTTGGAGTAACAGTAAAAACCTCGAACTACAGCTTATTACCAAACGGTTGCAAGCAATTCAAAAAGAAGTCAAATCCCAAGTACCACTTAATACTGAGTTGCTCCCCGCCTTCGCTGCCGCTTTTCAGCAGGTGCGCGCTAAAGGCCCGACTGTAGAAGTTTACCAAGAAATTCTCGAAAAGGCGCGCCAAAACCAAGATATATTGGCTGAAGGTCAAATTTTGAAGGCGATCGGGCTTATTCATATCAATTGGTTGAGTTACGATAAAGCTGCTCCCGTGTATGAGGAATTGGCTACTTTAATTCAGGAAAACCGCGCTTTATTTGCTGCTAATTCTGCTGTGCAAAATTCTGCTGTTGTTGCGGGAAACGGCGCGCCGCCGCAGCCTGTAACTCCTCCAACTGAGGTAGATACTCTGAGACAGTTGGCCTATGTTTACCAACAGTCGAAACAACCCCTAAAGGCGATCGCAGCTAGGGAAAAACTAGCATCGGTGTATCTTAACTTACAAAACCCGAGTGCTATACCACCGATCAAAATTGCGATCGCCAGTGATTACCAAACCATAGGTCAAATCAATTTAGCCGCTCAATACTATCAGGAAGCCTACAATTTAGCCGTCCCCATTCAACAGTATGCCCAAGCTAGCGAAGCTTTAGATAAATTAGCTTTACTTTACCGAGCGCAAAAGCAGTGGGAGCAGACTTTGCGGATTTATCAAATGCAGTTGCTGTTAGAAGAGCGGGCTGACAATTTCTATGGATTGATGAATGCTTATGACAATATCGGTCAAGTTTATCAGGAGATGAAGGCTTACGATAAGGCTTTGGAATCCTATCAAAAAGGGTTGGACGTGGCTAAAAAGTTGGGACACAGACAAGAGTATTTTGCTAAGAAAATTCAAAAAGTTAACAAGCAATTGCAAAGAACTTCGTAGTTGTCAGCAGGCAATAATGCCAAATTGCAAGGTGAGTAATTTAAATGCAGTAAGGTGTGCAATGCACACCCTACAAAACTACTTTTGACTCGTAGGTTTCTCGCGAGATAGAATAATATACTACATCAGTTTCGTAATAATGAGCATTTTTTTCATATTTCATGCCAACTTTCTGTATCACCCGCTGGGAGGCGATATTTTCTGGGCGGGCGATCGCAACTATTCTCTCCAACTTTAATATTTGAAATCCATAGTTGAGACTAGCAAAAGATGCTTCAGTCGCCAATCCTTGATTCCAATAAACTTTGTCGAGGGTATAGCCTAGCTCAACTTCCGGTGTCTGATCCAGAAAACCAAGTCCGCAGCGACCAATCATTTTACGGTCTATTTTATGTACTACAGCCCACATTCCGAAGTTGTTTTCTTCCCAACGTTCGAGCATGGTATGAATGGCGATTTCTGTTGCTTCTCTAGTTCTAACTCCTGCGAGGTATTTCATGGTTTCAGGATCGCTGTAGATGCGATACAGATCGTCTAAGTCGTCTGGCGTAAATTGTCTCAGATACAATCGGGCTGTCTCTATTTCTTGCATGATAAATATAATTAATACCACTAGATTATGATACCATTCTTGATAAGTATTGCTACAAAAATTTTGGTTAGATTTCCTTCCTCAACTCAACTACTTTTGACTGGTAGATTTTTCGCGAGATTGAATAATATACTCGATCGGAATGGTCGAGGTTATACTGGTATCTCATCCCCACTTTTTCCATTACCCGTCGCGAGGCTCTGTTTTCGGTATGTGCAACAGCGACGATTTTTTCTAGTTTCAATACTTCAAATCCATACTTAAGGCTAGCCGCTGCAACTTCCGATGCTAAACCTTTCCCCAATAAACTTTTGCTAACACGTAACCGACTTCTACTTCAGGTGTTTTGCCTAAGAAGCGAAGCCCCCCGTCGCCGATCAATTGGTTATTTTCTTTATTGACAACAGCCCACAAACCGAAAGCGTGTTTTTCCCAATCTGCGATTATCCCAAATAAATCTGCTGCTGTTTCTTCTCTATTTCTGACGCCTTCGCTCAAATACTTCATCACTTCTGAATCGCTGTAGATGCGGTACAGATCATCTAAGTCGTCTGGTGTAAATTGTCTCAGATACAATCGGGCTGTCTCTATCTCTTGCATGATAAATATAAGTTCTACCAGTAGATTATAATACCAGTTTTGTCAGCCTACAAACATTTTGGTTGGGTTTCGTTCTTCAACCCAACCTGCTGTTACAAGAAAACACTCTTTGTGAAACAGGCAAGATGCCTGTTACTGATAGTAGTGCCAAATATTCATTTTATTTGTTACAATTATTAACTAGATATATTGTACAGTTTTTGCCATCAATGACTATTTCCTCACCAGTAGCAGACACCAAAAACAGATCCGGCCAGGAAACAGACTGGCGGTTATTCATGAGGTTGGCATCTTACGCAACCCGCAGCAAACGCTTGCTGATTATTTCGATCGCACTATTAGTACCGCTAGCAGTCTCAGGAGCAATTCAACCCATTCTCATCGGACAGGCAATTTCGGTAATTCGCTCGGAACCTACCTACGAATTCTTGCGGGGATTGCCTCTATCTGCTGCATTGAATATTTTGGCTATTTTGCTCATGCTAACTATAACACTTAGATTAGCACTGCAATCAGTTCAAGGCTATTTAGTCACGAAGGTAGGGCAAATAATTACTACAGATATTAGAAATGATTTGTTCGCGCACGTCACATCGCTAGCAGTGAGATTTTTCGATCGCACTCCTGTAGGTAAATTGATGACTCGCCTCACCAGCGATGTGGAAGCTTTGGGAGAGGTGTTCTCTTCTGGGGCGATCGGCATTGTCAGCGATTTATTTTCAATTTTAGTAATTGCCATTTTCATGTTTACCATGCAGTGGCAACTAGCTTTAATGTTGGTGCTGATGATGATACCAATTACCGCAGTCATAGTTTATTTCCAGTACCAATATCGCATAGCAAATTACACTACCAGAGAAGAACTGTCCGATCTCAACGCCCAACTGCAAGAAAACCTGACTGGTATTGGCGTAGTGCAGCTATTCCGCCGCGAAAGATTCAACTCAGAATTGTTTCGCGTCACGAATAAACGCTACATTAAAGCAGTTGACAAAACTATATTTTACGACTCAGCCGTATCTGCGACATTAGAATGGATTGCTTTAGTAGCGATTGCAGCCGTTTTGTGGATGGGGGGTCAAAGGGTTTTAGCCGGTAATCTTAACTTCGGTACTCTATCGGCATTCATTTTATTTGCTCAGCGTCTCTTCGATCCGCTTCGGCAATTTGCTGAGAAATTCACTGCAATTCAAGCAGGATTTACCGCCGTAGAACGGATTAGCGATATTCTTAACGAACCGATCGAAATTAAAGATCCAACTAGCGGGAAGAAGGAAGAAGGAAGAGGGAAGAAGGAAGAAGGAAGAGGGAAGAGGGAAGAAGGAAGAAGGGCAGGTTATTCACCGTTGTTGATAACTGGACATCCAGAGGCAACGGCTTACAACTTGTCTCCGTTCGATCGAGAATTGGCAGATAATCATCAAAATCCAGCAAGTTCAGAATATCGTTTAGTGCCTAACAATCCCCAATCACCCCCCGCCAACCCCACATTGCTAAGGGGGGGAGAAAATGCCAAATCGCAGAATTCAGAATCGGGAGAAATCCAATTTGACAACGTGTGGTTTGCTTACAAACAAGACGAATATGTCCTGCAAAACCTCAATTTCACCATCAAATCCGGCGAAAAAGTAGCATTAGTTGGCCCCACTGGTGCGGGCAAAAGTTCGATTATCCGTCTCCTGTGCCGCCTTTACGAACCTAGCCGAGGACGGATTCTGGTTAATCATGTCGATATTCGGGATTTGCCTCAAGCAGAGTTACGCAGGCACATAGGCGTGATTATCCAAGATGGCTTTCTATTTGCTGGTGACGTGAAGAGCAATATCAGCCTGGGAGAAAGTTACTCGATTGAGGAAATTCAAGCAGCAGCAGAAAAGACAAATGTTGCCCGTTTAATCGAACAGTTGCCTCAAGGTTATGATACACAATTGCGGGAACGGGGAACCAATCTTTCGGGGGGACAAAAGCAATTATTAGCGTTTGCTCGCGCCGCTATTCGCAATCCCAGTATTTTAGTTCTAGACGAGGCAACTGCTAGTTTGGATGTGGGGACGGAAGCTTTAATTCAAGAAGCTCTAGAGCGTTTGATGGTGGACAGAACGGCGATTATTATTGCCCACAGGCTCTCGACTATCCGAAATGTCGATCGTATTTTAGTGCTCAAACGTGGGCAGTTAGTAGAATCTGGTAGCCACGAAGAGTTGTTGCAGCTAGAAGGGTTGTATGCCAGTTTGTACAAGTTGCAAATGCTGGGAAGTTAATATCTGAAGGAAGAAGGAAGTTCGGCAACGGATTCGCTCGACGGATGTAACGGATGTAACGGATGTCAGTCCGATGTCCGTCGGAAGAGGGAAAATTCTCGGAATCCTCAGATACCTGGCTTCTGGAAGAAGTCGGGTATCTAAAAGAATCTCAAATCTCAAATCTTAAATCGGATCACTTGCCCGAAATCATTTTCCCCAGGGTTTCCGGCAAGTGAATTATATGTTGGAAAAGCTGATTTGGACCGATGCCAAACAATAACTGCATCGCCAGCACAATTGCTGCTAAAGCAATCGCTGTCCCGATGCTGGCTTTCAACACTTTAAAAGCCCAATTAAACACCAGCCAAGATACAAGTAACGAGGCAATTAAGATAATTAGTTCTATTGGCATATAACATTTTTAACTCTATTTAAAGTCTACATAACTTACGCAGCAATACCAAAGCTACCGGGTTTTTTATCTGTGTTAAAGGCTTAAATGCAATATTTCCGTAAAAACCCGGTTTCTGCGTCCAAGATTACTCTACTTATTACTTTAAGCAATACTGCCGCGCTTCCGTGTTTCCTTATAAGAAATTCCGACATTTTTTAAGCCGGCTTTAATCATTTGCTGCTCTAACAAAGCGAAAAAGCGACTTCGATCGCCCCCCGTGACTACCGCTTGATTGTGAGCTTCTGCTAGCGTCACCGGATACCCGCCGCCTTTGTGTACTTGAGCCAGCATCATTCCTAATGCTAAATCTAGCTGTGCTGTATCTTGTGCTACCCATTCCGGCACTTCTATTCTAGCAATTTCTGTGCCGACGTGAACGTAACAGAAATAGACGGAATTAACGCCGTACAAATCTAAAATGCGAGCTTGGGATTTCCACAAAGGGCTTCTTTGTCCCGGTGACAGGATTGTTGCCCACAAGATGGCATCCCGCAAAGGTTCAAATTCTTGACAAGGTGCTTTTTCGGCGAAAGAAATTGTGGCTGCAAATCCAACGTTCGGGCAATTTGTCATGCAGTCTGGTACTTCGTGGGTGCAAGCTTCAAACCGCAAAAAAGATAAGCTTTCGCTGCTGCGAGAAGCGCTTAAGTATCCTAACAGCGGAATTCCTGCTAAACGCAACTTGTCCCAAGCTTCTAAAATTGGCAGCAAAATTTGATCGCGCGCATCGGTGGGTAACTGTTCCAAAAACCAATAAATCAGGGAACCGTCTACCATTGCTAAAGCTGGCGCGGGCAATTTATTGTCGTTAACTTTTGCCCAATTACAGCCCATTTCTGCTAAGGCAATTGCTTCGGAAACTGCGCGCCGGTATCCCATCCATTCTTCGGTTCTAATTCCCCACTGTCGCGAACCGTACAAGTCTTCGGGTTTGTAGAAAACCTCCGGCACGCTGTCTAAAACTGGGTGGCGACTTTGCCCGTAGTGCAGCATGACGGTGCCGACGTTTAGCAGGTAGCAGTAGGCTATTTCGTGATGGTTGGGGGAAATTTGCGAGCCGTCTGTGGCAAAGACTGTGTGAGCTGCGGGGGGTGCGGTAATGTAGGTGCGATCGGACAATGGCTCGATCGGCGTGGCAGCATTGAATAATGTGCGATCGCGCCAATTCTCTTGCAATTCCACCAATTTTTCCTGTTCCGCTGCAGCCTTTACCAGCAAATTCTGAGCCACTTCCAAACGTTGGCGAGCCGCGTGAGCTTCCACATTCAAATGTTGGCTCATTCCCTGCATTGCCTTGGCTGCTTTAGTTAAATCGAGCATGGGTTTTAAGTCTCAATATTAGAAAACTTTCAAGCTGAGAAATTATCAAAACACTTTTCAATTTTTTGGTTCCGAAGCTTGTTTTTTTGTCAGACAGGCGGTTTGATCGACTAAAACACTTCGTGCGCGCCCCCATAAATAGTAAAATAACCTGGTTTTTGAGGTCAAGATTACCTGCAATAGTCTATGAAAAAAAACATTTTTTTTGTCGATAGCCTTGCTTTTTTGAGGAGTATCTGTTATATTTATCTTATAATGGGATGGTAGCAAAAATATTATTTTTGCCACCATCCCATTATATTAAAATACCATGTCTGCGCCGCAAAAGTCAACAAAAAAGATGTAAAATTTTGTGATTTTTTTGACTCTGAAAAGCGAAAAAAATCACAAGTGTAAACAAATCTAACATCAACATTCGAGCGGCAGCCAATCGGCAAAATCTCCGGCAAACTGCGACAGAGAAAGCAATTGAACTGGTGGATTTTGAGCCACAGATTCCCGTTCTGGCAAAGTATTGTAACCCCAATCAGCCAAAAATAACCTCACCTGAGATAAATCCGGCTGCTGCTTTACCGACAGCAAAGTTTTTAACCGATCTTCGACAAACCAAATAGTCGAATCTTTGCCAGACGCTGCCAAAAATTCCCGCAAAATTTGGTGTTTCGGCTTGTTGTATTCCTTGCCAAAAATCAACTCCGACGGCATTTCTACGCCTGCTAGCTGCAAAAGCTCCCGCACAAAACGGCCTTCCTTTGTAGTGACGATCGCCACTTTCACCGCACTCTCCTGCAACGAGTGCAAGCGATCTGCAACCCCTGGATAAAAGCGGTGCAAAGACAGCCACCCAGCTAAATCCTCAGCAATCCAATTATCGCGCAATCCGTCTAACATAGCACCGACCGACTGCGCTTTTAAATTATTTTCGGTCAACAAATACGGTACTATATTGGGCCACTCTAGCAAAATTTGCTCTGGGGAAATTCCTGTCAGTAGTGCGCGGATCAGCAGCGGCATTTCCCAACCGGTTTCGATGGCGGGCCGCACTCGGTAAAAATTCACAGCTAAATCTGGATCTGGCACTGTTTCGACTGGTTTCCAGATTTGACAGTAGGTACGCCAAGCGGTTTGGAAATATTCGATTAGTCCGTCACAAATCACACCGTCAAAATCAAGAGCTAGAATTGTCGGAAAATTATTAGCCATCAGTGAATCGATTTTAGATTTTAGATTTGGGATTTTGGATTGAAGAAAGCGACCTCACGGATAAATCCTGGGACTGGTTATCGGATACTATTTTTTGGTTGTGCCAGGATAGAGACAGGGGCTTGTACCCTGGCTGCTTTCGGTCACTGGATTGAAGAATTGAAGAATTGACTATGCAAACAGTCAGCAATGATTGGTGAACAGTCGTTATTAAAAAGACTGAACTAGCGGTTGAGCGGCAATCGATTCTAGTCCTTGGGACTGCAACAATTGCGTCCACTCGGTCGTCAGCCGCGAATCATCGGGTGCGAGGCGCCGCATTTGGGCTAGAGTAGCAAGAGTTTCATACCAAATCCCATTTTTAGCATAAGCAATCACCTTAGCCATAGGGTCGGGATTTGCCAAATCGCTCTTGAGAGTTGCCTGCGGTTCAATTCGCTGCATCCATCCTTTAACAATATAATCTCCGGAACGCTCCAGAGGATCGCAAGCTAGTGCAAACGACCACACATATCGCTTACCAACCTCAATATTTTTTGTCTTGCCTTTCTCAGAAAGGCTAACTCCCACAATTCCGGGTTTGTCATTTTTGATAGTAGTTTCGTAGACTACTTCGGATTCATCTTCATTTAGCAAAACAAACTCTACTTGAGCTGCGGGTTGAGAAACATATACAAAAAATGTTGGCGATTCGGTTAGTGTTAAACCAATATTGCTTTCAGGTATTAAGGGAGTAATGGATAAACCTTCCCGCAACTGACAGCCTCGATGCGTCCCCCCTTGCCGGTTGTCGGGGGCTGTGACATCTGGGGGTTTGAAATTAACATTCTGACTCAGCAGAATGGGTGAAGGCACAGCCTGCATCGGTGTAAGCAAACTCGGGAGAGTAACGGCGATCGCCAATACAGTCATCACCAGTGCAGTAAAATGTATAAAACGTTTCATTTTTCCACCAACTTGTAGAAATATTTATAGAGCGCATCTCTACTGTTAAGCCGGAGTTTTAACCCCGGCCGCGATCGAGTAAATCGGTCAATTTTTACATCGCCATCGGCAGACCGACCAAATTTCCAGAAATAGCGAGATTTAAAGAGGCCCAACCAGCGGTTGAGCTGCAACAGATTCCAGTCCTTGGGACTGCAACAATTGCGTCCACTTGGCTGTCAGCCTCGCATCCCCCGGTGTCTGGCGTCGCATTTGGGCTAAAGTAGCGATAGTTTCGTACCAAATCCCATTTGTAGCGTAAACGTTGAGCCTAGTCATCGGGTCGGGATTTGCCAAATCGCTCTTGAGTGTTGCCTGCGGTTCAATTCGCTGCACGAACCCTTTAACAACTAAATCCGCCGATCGGTCTTCGGGGTCGCAAACCATCGAAAATGACCATACATATCGCTTGCCAACTTCAAGGGATTTTTTGTTATCCACGGTAGCAGGAATACTAACTCCAACAATCCCGGATTTGTCAAGTTTAAAGGTTTTTTCGTAGACCACTTTATCCTCCTTTTCCGTGAGCAAAGTAAACTCTATTTCGGACGAGGTGTTAGGAATATAGACAAAAATTGTGGGAGAATCTGTTAGGGTTAAACCGATATTAGTTGGAGGGACTAAAGGAGTAATAGATAAACCCGCTGGACATAGCTTGCTGCCGCGATGTGTCCCTCCTTGTCGGTTGCCGGGGGCTGTTACGTCGGGAGGCTTGAAATTAACATTTTGACTCAGCAGAAGCGGCTGGGATTGTGCGCGCATCGGTGCAAGTGAACTGGGGACGGTAGCTGCGATCGCAGATACGGCGACGGCAAGTGTAGCCCGCTGTAGAAAACGTTTCATTTTGTTGTACCTTTCACTATAATTGCAAACACAGGCATTCGCTGATGGTGACAAATATTTTTGAGCTGCTAGTCGAGGGCGCAGATACACAATTTAAACCTTGACATATCATCAATAACATTAATTAATTCGAGCGGCAAGTGGATTCTCCGTCCGAAAAATCTGGTTGCCTAGGTCGCAAGTATCATTGAATACAGTTGCTCGCTACGTAATGTAAATTTTTGTAACAAAGTGGTCGGAGTTTCCGAGTGTTCTAAGATGGAGGAAGTCTCCTGCAGGCGGGAAATCTGAAACAACTGCTGTTCCAGAAACGAGTCAAACTTTTATGCTGGGATATTGACACTCTCGGTCCTGGAAGGACGAAGATTCTTTAGAAGAAGAAAAGACTCCGTAGTCAATTCTTGAACCATACTCACTCAATAAAGTTTTCACCATTTAAATGGTCAAGTATTTATGCGATACAATGTCACCAGTTCAATAGCTAGACAAGAGTTTTCTGCATCACGGCGGTGTCAATTGCCTCGCTTACTCTCCGGATTGCTCCCTTGAGCTTACCTAAATTCACACTCACTCTAGAAGTTTAACCCAGTCTAGGATTCAAGACTGGAACCTCATACTTCTATTTCGTTGTATCGGTTCAGTAGCTAACTTTTTTGTTTTTTTGATTCGCTCCCCAAACTTTCGCGGTCTGCTTGAACCTCTAGAAGTGCAATGCACGAATCAGGGGCTTCCCGATTTTCACGGTCAGGCTTCGATCTTTGCGTCTTTTTAACTATAAGAATTGTACCATTTGTAGGTGCGAAAATAAAGCCGTCCTAGAAGGACGGGGTTTCTACCCAATTTTCTGATGAGTAACCTATCTAACAAAATTCGATCAGCAGCGACTCAATTGAGTCAAAGGTATAAACCATCACTAACATTTGCTAAGTCTGTATTAATTGCCAGCGCGGCAGTAACATTATCCTTGATGGGGGCCAGACAGCTAGGAATACTCGAACCAATAGAATTAAGCGCTTACGACCAAATGGTGAGGTGGCGTCCCGATGAACAGCCAGACTCGCGCTTGCTAGTTGTGGGGATTACCGAAGCAGACATTCAGAAACTGAAACAGTGGCCGATATCCGATCGCAAAATAGCTGAAATCTTACAAAAACTCGAAAAAATGCAGCCAGCAGTAATCGGTTTAGATGTACTGCGAGACGTACCTTTAGGAGACGGGCGCGAGGAATTAACTAAATTTTTACAAAAAAGCGATCGAATTATTGGGGTATGTTTAGTCACCGACGGAAGCCCGGACAATCCCGGTTCTCCGCCTGCGCCGGGGCTGCCAGCAAACCGGGTGGGATTTGCAGATTTCGGAGTCGATCCAGGTGGCATACTCCGCAGGGCTTTATTATTTATGAAACCGCCGACAATTGAGGGCAACTCCTCGGCCCAAAAACATCTTTGCAATGACAATTCTCAAGTTTTAGCTTCCTTCAACTTGCAGCTAGCACTCCGCTACCTGCAAGGGCAAAAAATCTCTCCCCAACTTGCACCCGATAAATCTTTATGGCTGGGAAAAACCCAAATAAAACAACTAGCAAGCAATGACGGAGGATACACAAATGCCGATGTCAGGGGATATCAAATATTAATTAACTATCGTTCCAGGCGGCAAGTGGCCAACCAAGTCAGAATTACGGATGTTTTAGAAGGGAAAGTTGATCCGAATTTAGTTAAAGATAAAATAGTTCTCATCGGTTACACCACAGAAACAGTTAAAGATTTATTTTATACTCCTTACAGTGGGCGACAGCAAAGTAAGCAATTCATGCCGGGTATCGTGGCACACGCACAAGTAGTCAGCCAAATTTTGAGTGCAGTTTTAGACAAAAGACCGATGTTGTGGTTTTGGCCGGAATGGGCAGAAATCATGTGGATTTCGGCATGGTCAATTGTCGGAGGAACCTTGGCATCGCGGATGGCTCACCCAGCGAAGTTGACAGTGACATTCGCAGCACTGCTGTCCGGGTGCTGCGCGATAGGCTTTGGGATTTTTCTGTTAGGAGGGTGGGTGCCTCTGGCAGCGCCAGCCTTAGCATTAATCTTAACTGGCGGTAGCATTGTATCAGCCGAGAGATTTAATAAAGCTGGATACGGGAAAGCAATTAGCGATCGAGTAAAACAAGTCTTCAAAATCGAAATAGACCAAGCCAAAAAAGAACAGCAAGTCGCAGAAATCACAGAATCGGATTTCTTTAAAGAATTACAGCAAAAGAAAGATAAACTGAGGATTAGCAAACAAGAAACCTCTGAAAAAGCACCTTCCGAACCCCAAGAAATAACTGCCAGTACCCCAGAGCTTCCCAAGGCCGAAAGTCACACAGACGACTACCTAGCTCAGTTGCAGGAAAAAGCCAAACAGCATAAGCAGCGCGCCGCCGTGACTGAATCGGAAAGCAGCTCACAAACGGGTGCGATCGAGGCCGGCGGCGGTGCTAGTTCAGCCGAAACCAAAGCGGATGACGAGTTCAGCGATTTGCAAGCCAAAGCCAAACAGATGCGGCAGCGCAGGGGCGCACAAAAGAGCATAAAAGATGAAAAAATGGATAGTCTAACTGACAAGGAGGATTTGGGGGGCAAGGAAGAATGACCGACTACTCGACTGCATCGAGAATTGCATCATAATTATTGATTCTCGCCGTTTCTTACCCTCATACGCAGATCATGTCCAAAATCATCTCTGTCCACTCTTACCGGGGCGGAACAGGCAAATCGAACACGACAGCAAACCTCGCATCTATTATCGCTCGTGGCGGAAATCGAGTCGCCATTGTGGACACAGACATTCAATCACCGGGGATTCACGTGCTGTTCGGTTTCAGCGAGAGCAACATGGATCACTGCCTGAACGATTACCTGTGGGGCCGGTGTCCGATCGCGGATACGGCCTACAATGTGAGTTCGCTGCTGCCACCATTAGCCAGTAACGGCAACCTCTACCTGATTCCTTCGAGCATTAAAGCAGGGGAGATAGCGCGAGTTTTGCGCGAAGGCTACGACGTGGGACTGCTTACCGACGGCTTTCAAGAACTGATCGAGGTTTTGAACTTAGACTACCTGTTTATAGACACGCACCCGGGGCTCAACGAAGAAACCCTCCTCAGCATCACCATTTCCGATATCCTGCTGCTGATTCTGCGTCCAGATCAGCAAGATTTTCAGGGAACGGCTGTCACAGTAGATGTGGCCCGCAAATTAGAAGTTCCCAAGATTTTGATGACGATCAATAAAGCCCCAGAATCCTTGGATTTCGAGGATTTGAAGCAGCAAGTAGAGAGTATTTACAACATCCCAGTGGCAGGGGTACTGCCCCACAGCGACCAGATGATGCTGCTCGCCAGCAAGGGGGTGTTTGTGCTGCACTTCCCTAACGACCCTCTAACTAAAGTTGTCGAAGGGATTGCGAAACAGATTGTGGGATAATTGCTGCAGCGAATGCCGATCGCCCGCCCAGGAGTTTCGCTTTCGCTCTCAATTCTTGCGGAGCGATGTCCTCCTGCGTATCCCGAATATTTGGTTAAAGAGTCAAGAGAATGGCGACAAAATGAGATACAAATAGATTATGAGAATTTGTTAAAAAACTTTAGGAGGAGAACTCATGGATTTTGACTTCCGCATACTAATAGTATTGATGCCCGTATTGTTGGCGGGCGGCTGGGCTGCTTACAACATCGGCAGTATAGCTCTCAAACAAGTGCAGAAAATGTTGAACAAGCAAGCTTAAACTCAGCCTCTTTTCAGGTAACTCCACAGCCGACTGTTTTTTGAGATACAAAAACAGTCGGCTGATTTGTGCATTGGCTCTGCTTAAGTGATGGGTGATTTTTGGCGGGCAATTTACGACTGCAGAGAGATGGGGCGAAAACAAAAGAAAAGTTAGATTTAAAAATTAAGCAGAAACCGGGTACGCTCAAGCAAAATACTTTGTTGCAGCAAACGCGCCTGGGTAAAAAAACCTAGTTGCTAAAGCGAGGCGATCGCGTAACTCTGGATTTTGATCTTTTGGGTTCTACTCAGGAGTTTTGAGTAGAGTGCCATAAAATATTTGGTAAGCACCTTCTTGCAGAAAATATGAGACAATCACAAAAGTATTTGCCCTGACAATCGCCCTCAAAACTGCGAAGTTTAACTTGTAGGGAATATCGGTCAAATTGTCAATGTTTAATTCCTATATCTTTAGATAGATTATGCTTTTTCCCCGATCGAGCGGCATTTTACTCCACCCCACATCCTTTCCCAGTCGATTTGGCATGGGAGACATGGGAATAGAAGCATATCGCTTTATTGACTTTTTAGTAGAGAGCGACCAGCAATACTGGCAGGTATTGCCGCTGGGGCCGACAGGATACGGCAATTCTCCTTATTCGTGCTATTCAGCAATGGCGGGAAATCCGCTGCTGATCAACCCAGAACTGCTGCGGGACGACCAATTGCTCGCCGATGAAGACTTCGCTAATTTACCAGAATTTCCGCTCGATTATGTAGACTTCGAGCGGGCAATCGCCCTGAAAGTGCCTTTGCTCAAAAAAGCTTGCGAAAACTTCAAAGCCAAAGCATCGCCTGTGCAGCAAAAAGAATTCTCAGCTTTTTGCGAAAGCAAAGAGAATTGGCTGGAAGATTACGCCTTATTTATGGCACTAAAAGACAACTTTGGCGGTGTTAGCTGGAACAATTGGGAACCAGAAATTGCCCGTCGAGAACCAGAGTCTCTAGAGAAGTGGCGCCAGCAGCTAAATGCTGAGATTTATTACTACAAATACGTCCAGTTTGAGTTTTTTCGCCAGTGGACGGAGTTGAAACGCTATGCCAATCTGCGGGACATTAAAATTATTGGCGACATTCCGATTTATGTAGCTCACGACAGCGCGGATGTGTGGTCTCATCCAGAAATATTCTGCTTGGATGAAGCCACCGGAGAAGCAGCTTTAATGGCCGGAGTTCCCCCTGATTACTTCAGCAATACAGGTCAATTGTGGGGCAACCCAGTCTACAATTGGGAGAAGTTGCAAGCCAATAATTTCGAGTGGTGGGTGCAGCGTTTTGAAGCGATTTTCGCTTATGTAGACGTGACTCGGATCGACCACTTTCGAGGATTTGAGGCTTACTGGGCGGTGAAGCGCGGGCAAGAAACTGCTATGTACGGAGAGTGGATTAAAGCGCCGGGAACAGCTTTGTTGGATGTAATTAACGAAAAGTTTGGCAACTTGCCGATTATCGCTGAGGATTTAGGGGTAATTACTCCAGAAGTGGAAGCTTTGCGCGATCGGTTCGAGTTTCCGGGAATGAAGATTTTGCAGTTTGCTTTTAACTCCGGCCCGGGCGAGCCTTTTTTGCCTTTCAATTACGATCGCAACTGCGTAGTTTACACAGGCACTCACGACAACGACACGACTGTCGGATGGTTCAATCAACTGCAACACTACGAAAGAGATGACGTTTATCGTTATTTGGGCTGCATCGATCCCCAAGGAATTCACTGGTCTTTAATCCGCATGGGTTGGATGTCTGTTGCTAATTTGGCAATTGTGCCGTATCAAGACTTGTTGGGTTTGGGTACAGACGCGCGGATGAATTTTCCGGGGAAAGCAGAGGGAAATTGGGGATGGCGGTATCGACCTGAAGCTTTGAATTGGGAAGTGCGCGATCGGCTCAAAACTATGACTTACATCTCCGGGCGCGCTCCTAATAAACATTGATAGTGGAGGAGGGGTAGTTGGTAATGGGTAAGGGGTAATGGGTAAGAAGTCCATAAAGACGGACATTCTAATTAAAACCTGTGGACGGCCAGCTATTACCCATTACCCCTTACCCATTAACAATTACCAATTAACACTCAACCTTCATTTTTGGGCGGTGCTGAAGGCTTGAGTTCGTTTGCTTTAAAAACAACTTCTTTGGCGACTCCCGGATCTCCGAGTGGTTCGGCTTGTCCGTTATTAACAGCAACCATTACCCCGCCGGCGTTACCTGCTACTACTACCAATTGCTTTTGAGCCCCCCAGGTGCGAACAGTCCCGGTCGGCAAAGTTCCCTCAAACTCTGTTTTACCATCGACTTCAACCTGCATCCACGATTCTGCTTTAAAAGTGACGCTAACCATCACTGGTTTATTGCCAGATTTATTTAAATTTTGACCGGTTCTTACTGCTTCGACAGCCTCGTAACTATCCGGTTTCTGATTTTTTGAGGAGTTCGATGCCTCAGCAGCTAAACGGGCTTGTTCTTGCTGCCCAAGCCCTAGTTCTTCGGCTCCCGCACCGTTTTTTGCGGTAATAGAACCGCTCATCAACTGAGATAAGACATTGACCGAACAGATAATTAGAAATGTGTAAAAGAGGTAGAGGTGCATGGGCCGCAACTGAGGCCCATCTTGCCAGGATAGCTTGGTTCTCGATCGGGGCGGCGGTTCGATCGGGAAAAAGTCGGCAAACTGAGTTCCGTCCAAACCCATTGCTTCAGCGTAGCGCTTGATCAAACCCTGAGTGTAGACGGGCTCGGGAAGTTGGTCTAGTTGACCGTCCTCGATTGCTTGTAGCAGATTTCGCCGAATCATTGTTACCACGGCTACTTTGTCCAAACAAATCGACTGCTGTTCGCGGTACTGGCGGAGTTGAGTTCCAATTTCCGCTAGCTTCTTCTGAGCTGTTTCTGGCTCTTGGGAGTGCAGTTTCTGCTTAGTGGTTTTGAAGAATAAAAACAATAAATTCTTTGTCATATGCTGTGCTCCTGGGAATTTACTGGCACGCTTATTGATGTTAGGTTGACTAGATTCCATAAATAAATAATTTCCGCATCTTCTAGGGGTCGGCAGCAGCCTGGTGGCAATATTGGCGAACCGGGCCGCTGCAATTGAATCGGGCCGATGGCTGTGCGGTGCAGGCGCACCACGGGATATCCCAAGTGTTCGGCAGTTCGCCGAATCTGTCGGTTTCTGCCTTCTGATAGAATGACTTCTAACAGAGTTTGGTCTCGCGCGCGATCGATAACTTTAACTTTCGCGGGCAAAGTTTTTCTGCCGGACAAGATGATGCCCTGACGCCACGTTTGTAGTATGGGTTCCGGGGGATCGCCGCTCACCCAAACCTGATAAGTTTTGGCGATCAAGTGACGCGGATGGGTCAAACAAAATGTCAGCTTACCATCATTGGTGAGCAAGAGGGCGCCGGTGGAATCTGCATCTAAGCGTCCTACGGGGTGGATGCCTTGACCGGATCGCAGTTGTGGTGGCAGCAAGTCAAGAACTTTCGATCGGGCCCTTGGATCGCTGCAAGTAGAAACTACACCTGCCGGTTTGTTGAGCAACAGATAGACTTTTGCGGGTCGATCCGTTGGTTTCACCGGGACTCCATCGACTTGGATGAGATCGCGATCGGGATTCGCTTTTTCTCCTAAGCGAACAATATTGCCATTAACTCGGACTCGTCCAGCTACAATCATCTGTTCTGCAAGACGGCGAGAGGCAATGCCCCACTGGGCGAGGATTTTTTGCAGCCTTTCATCAGACATGACGGGAGTGTGGAAATCCCCAACGAGCCAGCGGTGGGGAGGAAACACGACACGGTTAATTGATTAACCGTACTAGCAATGCTGAATTCCTGGTGGGGAATAAATTATAATGCTGACCAATTATTACAGGACGGCCGGCAAGAGTGCAGATTGTCCTTGTGCCCGGTGCAGATTGTCCTGATGGCATGACCCTGAATGCTGTGCAAAAACTACGAGGAAAAGACTCGCGGCAGGCACAGGTTTGCACCGTTGGTTTGCGGCTGGTTTGAAAGGTGTGGGTCTGACCCGACCATAAACCAACACTACCATAAATCCCGTACTGCTGGTTAAATTTATACGCTCGATCGCGAATTTTTCATCGGGATCGCACAACTCGTGAACTACCCAAAGATCCCAAGGGGAGAGGTGAGAATTTTTCTGCTTCTGGCGTTGCTGATGCCAGATTTCTGCTTGATTTGCGAGTTAATCGGATTTGTATTGATACCCGGTTTCTCAGGAAAATCCGAGGTTGACAGCCGTATATCTGTGCAAAAACCAGGTTTTTGAGGCCGGATGTGCAAGTTCTAGTGAAATTTCTGTGCTTGAATATTAAGGTTTATATTCTGAAATTGTTTATGACTGTCGATCGAAACTCTCTTCAATTTGACAATAGAGATACCGCTGGTGGCTCTGGTGGGACTGTTAATCTCGGCGAGGAACCAGGGAGACCTTCGGCGAGTCCAGGCAGCCGGATCGCGAGCGCAGTGCTGTCTCCGGCTGTGCAGTTGTGGCTGCGATCGCAAGTTCAGCAGGTGGACGAGTTGAAGGTGAAAATTGAGGGGAGCGATCGACAAATCTTCAGCGGTGCGATCCCCAAAGTCACGGCTGCTGCTCGCGGTGCTGTGTATAAAGGACTACACCTAACTGAAGTTGCCATAGAGGGCTGCGGCATTCGCATCAACCTCGGTCAAGCTCTCAAAGGCCAACCCCTGCGCCTCCTGGAATCAGTTCCCGTGACAGGCGTTTTGAGGCTCAGCCAAGCGGATTTGAATGCGTCGCTGAAAGCGCCATTGCTTGCTGATGCTTTGAGCGAATTTTTGCTGCCAATGCTGCCGCTGACAGATAGGGAACAGTCGTTGAAGTTGCAAAATTCGCAGATTGCTATTGAGGCGGGTTTGTTAACGCTTTCGGCGACAATTTTGCGCGCTGGCGGTAGGCAAATTCCTTTGGTATTGCGGACTGGTTTGCGGATGGCTAGCGGTCGCGAATTGATGTTTGAAGCACCAGAAATCGAAATGGATGGAGAATTAAAGAGCAGTGATTTCAATGGTTTTAAAATTGATTTTGGGCCGGAAGTTGAGATAGAAGAGTTGATTTTGAGTCCGGGGGAGATTGTTTGTCGGGGAGGAATTAGAGTGTTGCCTTAGTTAGTTGACAGTTGACAGTTAACAGTTGACAGTTGACAGTTGACAGTTGACTTTAACCTGGTTCTTCGGTAGAGCCTGGGAATACATACCTAATGCCCTGTTTGGCCAATTCCCTGTTTGGCCAATTCCCAATGCCCTGTTTAGCCAGTGCCCCATGCCCTGTTTGGCCAATTCCCAATTCCCAATTCCCCATTCCCAATTACCGATTACCGATTAATTAAAAAAGAGTCGATCGCGGGCAAAAATAAAGTCACAAAATAGTAGACTAAGGGCGCGGTAAAAACATAACTGTCGGTGCGATCGAGAATGCCGCCGTGACCGGGGATCAACTGTCCCGAATCCTTAACACCGGCGTCTCGCTTCATCATCGACTCAGTTAAATCTCCCAACAAGCTAGCAACGCCAATCAATAGACCAAAAGCAGCCCCAGTATACGGCCACCCCGGCCAGTGTAAATACCAAGACCCAGCGACGGCCACGGCGATGCTGCCGCAAACTCCAAATACGGCACCTTCAACGGTTTTTTTGGGGCTGATGTGAGACAGGCTAGTGCGGCCGAAGAATTTGCCGACAAAATAAGCCCCAATGTCAGCGGCCCAGATGCAGAGGAAAGCCAGCAGCAGCGAAGTCAATCCTAAAGATATGTGGCTGGAAGTTGTCCAAGACGCCGGCGAGTAAATGTTAACGGGCAAATTGCTTGCTACTGCTTGCCCCAGTCCAGTTGTAGCAAGATTGGCTGGGTCGAGGCCGACTCGCAGCCGTATCCAATAGCTGGGCAAATAACCGCCGTAGAACAATCCTAAAATTGAGGAGGCAATATCGGCGATCGTCGATAATTTAGGTTGGAATAACAGGTAGAAACAAATTAAGGTTCCCGCTAAGGGGAACATGGCATCTACGAGTTCCGGTGCTAGGGCGGCAGTAATTAATAGCCCTTGACTGACGGCTAAGGTAGTTTTGGCAGCGGGTGCAATGCCTTTAGCCCTGGCTAATTGAAAATATTCCAATTGGCCTAGGTAGACGATGACTCCAAAGCCGACGGTGAAGTACCATCCGCCCATAATAATCATTCCCAAAGCAAGGGCGATCGCAACTATTCCACTCAGGATACGAGACCAAGGCATAAAATGAATTTCTCTTGCAGACGGCTGTGGATCATTCGGTTTTAGATTTTAGATTTTAGATTCTAGATTGACTCCATAGATGAATCTGGGAGATGGAACTAGGGTCTAAAACTTTGGGTAGCCCACGACGATTGTCGGCGGCTTGTATCCGTTTTTGGGCGTGTCATTCGACGCAAGGATGCAAGGATGTAAGGATGTAAGGATTGTTAAGGTACGGTTTCCTCCCTTGCACAGCCAAGCCCAATACCCAACTGGCGATGATCCAAAATCTCAACTCAGGGGGTCAATCCAGCTATGGTCGCCCTTATTCTAAGTATGAAGGTTAAGTGAACTTAAAAAAGATTAAGAATTACATTTAGGAAGGGGCATGGGGCCTAAAAGCATGAGGCATGGGGCATTGCAGGCACAGCCTGGAAGGTGACTGGTAACAAATAACCAATAACAACAGTCAACAGTCAACTAACTTCTAATCAAGCTTTTCGCCGCTGAGAATAAATATGGGATTGACGGCGGCAAAGGTTTGACTCAGGCCGCGAGTCTCCAAGCGGTTGACGGCGGACTGGACTACTTCAATGTTGCGGACTTGCAACTCGGCGAACCCTTCGGAAAGGGCGTAAAGATTTTCTAAATTCGAGGCTGTGGCGACCACTCTACCGTGAGGTTGCAAGTACCGCCAGACTTCTTGGAGAATGGCTTTGATGGGGCGACCTCCTTCGATGCAGACTCGGTGGGGGGGTTGGGGCAGGTTTTCCAGGCATTGCGGGGCACTGCCTTCTATGACTTCTACGTTGTGGAGATCGAATCGATCGCAATTTCTGCGAATCAAGCTTGCTACTTCTTCATCCCTTTCGACGGCGATAATCCGACCTTTAGGACACAGCAAACCTGTTTCTACGGCGATCGTACCAGTACCTGCACCGATGTCCCACACCACTGAATCTGCTTGCAGGCGCAGGTGGGAGATTAACAGCAGTCGGACTTCTCGCTTACTCATGGGAATTCCCGGTAAACGTTCAAATAAGTCATCCGGGATGCCTGGAGTGACGTAGGGCCAAAGCATAGTTATATTTTTGATTTTTGATTTTTGATTGAAGCAAGACGGCAGTTGGAACTCGTGGAAGAATTAGTAGAAATTCTGCCAATTTCCCCCAAGCCTTAATATTTACTGTCGCACAACCTTGAGAGTTTGGAGGTTTCTATCGCTACAACCTGTGATTTTGCCGCCGGCGGTAAGGACTTGTTGCAGGTAGTCAACGGCTTCTGGGGTAATGATTTCACCGGGCATCAAGACTGGTATTCCAGGGGGGTAGGGACATATGAGTTCGGCGCTGAGTCGATCGACTGCTTTGTCTGCGGGTACTGTTTCGGCTGGGAAAAAGAAGGCCTCACGGGGGGAGAGGAGAGGGGGAGAAGGGGAGAGGGGGAGAGGGGGAGATTGGGCAAATCTTCTATCGGACATCGGACTTCTTCTCTCGGACTTCTTCTTTCGGACTTCTTCCTTCTTCCTGACATCCGTTACATCCGTTACAGAATCCGTTGCCGAACTTTCTTCTTCCTTCTTCCTTCTTGCTTCTAAAAAAGTACAAGCTTTAACTAAATTGTCAATATCTAATTCTGTATTTCCCAAGCTGATAATAAATGTTAAATGTTGCGGCATGGGAAGTTCTGCGGTGACGGCGAGTTGAGAGTGCAGAATTTCATCTGCTGCAAATCCTGTGATTCCTAAATCTGATACTTTTACTGTTAGCCTGGTGCGGTCTAATGCTGCAAAACCAGGTGTATTTAACGGTTCTAAAACAGATAAGCCGGGAATTTGACTGATGCGCGATCGCGCTTTTCGTGCTAGCTGTAAAGTTTGCCCCATTAACTGTTCGCCGTGGAGTGCGATTTGTTGGCGGGCGGCGTCTAATGATGCTAATAATAAGTAGCTGGGACTGGTGGATTGTACTAACTGCAATGCTCTATTTAATTTTTGGATATCTATGCGATCGCCCTTGACGTGCAACATCGATGCTTGTGTCATTGCACCCAGGGTTTTGTGGATTGATTGTACTGTTAAATCGGCACCGGCTGAGAGTGCTGGTTCTGGCAAGTTTGGATGAAAGTTAAAGTGCGCGCCGTGAGCTTCGTCTACTAATAACGGTATGTTGTATTGATGGGTAATTTGGGCGATCGCCCGCAAATCCCCGCAGACGCCGTGATAGGTTGGGTAAACTATCATTACTGCTTTCGCGTCGGGATGTTTTTCTAATGCTGCGGCTGTGGCTTCTGGGGTGATGCTGTTGGCAATATCCCAATCCGGGTTGTACTCTGGATTGACAAAAATTGGAATTGCGCCGGATAAAATTAAACCAGAAATCGCAGAGGTGTGGATATTTCGAGGTAGGATAATTTTATCGCCGGGGCCACAAGTTGCTAAGATGGCGGCGATAATTCCGCAAGTCGAACCGTTAGCCAAAAACCGAGTTGATTGGGCTCCAAATGCTGCGGCGGCTAAGTCTTGAGCTTCGGCAATTGCACCTTCTGGGTTAAAGAGATTGTCTAATTCCGGCAATTCCGGCAAATCCGATCGAAATACTGTCGCACCGAATAAGTCAATTAGGGGTTGAGAGATTCCTTGTCCGCCTTTGTGTCCGGGGGCATAAAATGGAGCGTGTGGCTGATTTGTGCGATCGCGCAAAGCATCTAATAGAGGCGTTTTTGTTTGAGAGTTTGCTGGTGACACGATTAATCTTGATTGCTGTATTTGATATCTAAGTAGAGCGATAGGAAAAAACCATAATATCTTGGAGGGGCGGACCCGGCCAGTATCTTTACTCTCAGGCAGTTTATTGCTTTCCTCACGCGCCCTCCCCAGGTAATGTTTATTTGTAACCACCTACTTAGTTTAATGCCAAAGGCATAATTTGATGCGGACGTAATAGTTAATTATAGCTATTTAGATAGATGTATTCGCTGCAATCTTGAGTTTAAAATTATGAGATAAAACAATACCACAACTCAGTTATTTTTGTTGAGAAATATAGCTAGAAGTGGCGACTAAATGTTTTTGGAACCTCTCTATTAGCGAGCAAAACACTAACATGATTTTTCCCAACCCTAGTCCGTTGCCAGGCCCGCAGATTCCCAGTACCGAACCGGGGCTGCCGACTATACCCGCATCGCCACCAGTGCCGGGCCCGGTACCCGAACCGATTCCCGGCCCGGTACCCGAACCCGTACCTGCGCCAATTCCGCAGCCAATTCCCGAACCAGTGCCGGAAACCGTCCCCTCTCCGATTCCTCAAACAGTGCCGGAACCTATTCCTCAGACAATTCCTGAACCTGTGTAAATTATGTAGGACTTACGCACATATTCCCGGTTTTTGCGAAAAATCTGGGGTTTGGCTAGGAGATATTCCCAAAGAAACTGGGTTTCTCACCGCGTGTCCGTAA
Source organism: Microcoleus sp. S13_C5 (assembly GCF_036700845.1). Taxonomy (NCBI): domain Bacteria; kingdom Bacillati; phylum Cyanobacteriota; class Cyanophyceae; order Oscillatoriales; family Microcoleaceae; genus Microcoleus; species Microcoleus sp. S13_C5. The sequence goes on along the minus strand of NZ_JAUBPR010000033.1, from coordinate 18,331 downwards.
GTCCTGTCCGATATATTGCGGATACTTATGATATTTTGAAACAGTGATATGTTTCTAAATAGCTATGCTTACTGCCGGAATTGTCGGACTGCCTAATGTTGGCAAATCTACTTTGTTTAATGCTCTGGTTGCTAATGCCAAGGCGACTGCTGCTAATTTTCCTTTCTGTACGATCGAGCCAAATACGGGTATCGTGGCAGTGCCAGACGAACGGTTGAAGGTGCTGAGCAATATTTCCAATTCCGCCCAAACTGTGCCGACGCGGATTGAGTTTGTGGATATTGCGGGTTTGGTGAAGGGGGCGAGTCAGGGAGAAGGACTGGGAAATCAATTTTTGTCTCACATTCGGGCTGTAGATGCGATCGTCCACGTTGTCCGCTGTTTTGACAATGATGATATTATTCACGTTGCGGGTTCTGTCGATCCGATCCGAGATATTGACATTATCAATCTCGAATTAATTTTAGCAGATTTAGCTCAAATTGAACGCAGGCTTGATCGCACTCGCAAGCTGGCCCGCAACAATAAGGAAGCTCAGGCCGAAGTGGATGTACTCGAAAAATTAGTCGCTGTTTTGAATGCGGGGAAACCGGCGCGGCAGTACAATTTCACAGATGAAGAAGCTGAATTAGTTAAAGGTTTGGAATTACTGACCAACAAACCAATTATCTATGCTGCTAACGTATCTGATGACGATTTAGCAACGGGAAATAGCTATGTCGAACAAGTGCGGGAAGTAGCAGCTAAAGAAAATGCTAAGGTTGTCATAGTTTCGGCGCAAGTTGAGTCAGAATTGGTGGAGTTATCAGAGGAAGAACGAACGGATTTCCTAGAATCTCTGGGGGTAAAAGAAGGTGGCTTGAAATCTCTGATTCGAGCTACTTACGAATTATTGGGTTTGCGGACTTATTTTACTAGCGGGCCGAAGGAAACTCGCGCTTGGACGATTACCGCGGGAATGCTAGCACCGCAAGCTGCGGGGGTTATTCACTCTGATTTTGAACGGGGTTTCATCCGGGCCGAAACTGTAGCTTATGAAGATTTGGTTGCTACGGGCGCGATGAATGCGGCTAAGGAAAAAGGCTTAGTTCGCAGTGAAGGAAAAGAGTATGTTGTACAAGAGGGGGATGTGCTGTTGTTCCGATTTAATGTTTAGCTTTTTTAAGGAGATTGGCACATGGATATCATTTCGCTGGTAATTGCTTGGCTCGTTACTTCTGTGAGCTTTTTTATCATTTCCAAGTTGCCCATCGGGGTGGACATTGACACTTTTGAAAGAGCGATGATTTCGGCGGCGGTTTTTGGATTGCTGAATGCTTTGGTGCGGCCGCTGTTTGTGGTTTTGGGTTTTCCATTGCTGTTGGTAACTTTTGGTTTGTGGATAATTGTTATCAACGCTGTTATCTTTGGATTGGCGGCTTGGCTAGTGGATGGATTTCGCTTGCGGTGGGGAATTTGGAGTGCTTTGCTGGGGGCGATCGCCCTCGGTTTTATTAACTCTCTTCTCTATGAGGTGTTGAGTACGCTGCCTCGTGTAAGGTAGATCCGGGTAATGCGGTAGAGGCGGGTTTATCTCTGTTGTTAGCTATAGCAAATATCTCTAGTTAACTGGTTCCTAGGCTCTGCCTAGGAATCAATGTCCAGAGGCTCTGCCTAGCTTTCCGAGCAGCAAAATAGGAGGCAGAGCCTCCGGATATCTGTTACCAGGCAGAGCCTAGTAACGAGTAGAATCTGCCCCTAATGAGTAATCACTAATCACTAATTATCAGCAGCAAAAGCCTCTCGACGGCGAGTGTTGTCAACGGGCCAGTCTGTATTTTCCCCGCCAATAATGAGTTTTTCAATCGTTACGAATTCTTTACTCAGTTGCTGGAAAACATTAATCAAAACATCGAGGCCGATCGCGTCGCTAGTGCCCAAATCAAACCAGCAGCGAGCCCAAGAACCTTGATACTCCATTTCTCCCATATTGTGCATCAAAGCCATCATACTTTGGTCGGCTAGATTAACATCGTAATTCATCTGACTGATATCTAAGCCTTCATCTTGAACTTGCAAATTTTCCGCATTAAATCCTCCGAGTTTTCCCAAGAAAAACCAAGAGTCAAACACTTCTTCAACATACTGTTTTTCACCGTTTGAAGGCACGTTGCTGAACTTCAGCCAAATCCAGAGGTCAAAGGGGTTAAACTCGCGAAACTCTACTTGCATTAATTTTATCAAAGAAAGGGACTGGAATTGCAGGAATTGGATTGTAGGAGAGAGGAAAATTGGGAGAGAGGGAGACAGGGAAAATTTTCCTCCTGACTCCTGACTTCTGACTTTCCTCTGACTCTTTTTATAGTGGTGGTAAGTCTGCCGGCCCCCAGACTCCATCTGCATCTCTAATTTTATCGCGCATCGGGTCGCAGGCCCGAGATTTGCTGTCGAGACGGTTACGGGTTCTGCACTGCTCAAAGAAGATTTCTGCTACTAAACTGCGGGGCAGTTGGTCGGGTTTTGCTAAGGCGGCGTCGTAGTTTTTCCGGGCTTCCTCAAGTAAGGCTTTGTTGCTGTCTTTCCCCTGGGATTGGGAAAACAAGATTTGTGCTTTTAGATAGAGAAGTTCTGGATTGTTGGGCGTTTCTGCTAGGGATTTGTTGGCAAACTCTAAAGCGCGATCGTACTTTTTCAAGTCTCGATAGCCTACTGCCATGCCGCGATAAGCTAAATAGCGGGGAGAGGCTTTTTGTTCGAGTCTTTGAATTGCTTCGTTGGGGTTGGAAAAGGGCAGGTTTGTGGCTAGCATTAAGTCCATGTAGCCTTTGATCAGGTTTAGTTCGGGGTCGTTGGGCGCTATTTTCTCGGCCGCCTCTAGGTATTGAAATACTACTCGCAGTTTGTTGAGTGCTTGGGGCGCGCCTTTGGCTGTTCCTTGTTTGGCTATAATGTTCGCCCCTTCTAGAAAGTGGCCTGCTGCTGTGTAAATGTTACCGCGCAATGGATTAGTTTTAGTCAAGTTTTCGCCGACTTCGCGGGTTTTTTGCGCGTAGGAATTCATCGAGTTGAAATCTTTTTCGATGTAGGATAGAGAGGCTGCCATTGCATAGGCTAGCGGCTCGTTTGGTTCGATTGATAGTGCTTGTTGAACTTGAGTTTTTGCTTGTTTGTAGTTTCCTTGCTGAAACATTGTTTTGAAAGCGGTTTCGGTGTTGGGCCCGATCGCCTGCGGGTTGCTGTTGCGAAAGGGATCGCCCGCTAATGCTGAGTTGATGCAGATGCTGAGGGTGATCGCTGCTGCACAGGCGATCGCCCGCACGGTCTGTTTAGAACTTAACATTTGCTTGCCCAGCGATGCTAAAGGGGTTTTCGTCATCGTCAATTCTCTCAATGTAATATACTGTAAACTAGAAACAAGAGAGTTAAATTTTCAGACTTTCGGGCCGCGACCAAAAAAAGAGTGAAATGTGCTTGATTTTTTGTGGTTGTTGAGGTATATTTTAATAATGGAAGTGTGACTTGTAATATCTTAAAGGACAGATTACCATTATTAAAATATACCATGAAAAAACAGAAAAATCAAACGCCAACCATGAAAAAAAGGAAATTTTTGTAAAGATTTATGTAAAATAATTGTGTGCGATCGGCCACAGCTAAAAACAAATCGCTGAGGCTGGATAATTAATCCGTGTATCCTTGTCAAAATTCGTGTAGTGCCTTCCTTCTCCCCAATTACCAATTGCGTTAATGCTTTATCTTAAAAACTTAGTATATCATCCTACCGCCTGTCCGAATGCTATTCTGAAAAATATTAACTTAGAACTTCCCTCGCAGCAAATGGGGCTGATTGTGGGTCGCAGCGGTTCAGGCAAAAGTACGCTATTAGAAATATTAGCAGGTTTAGCGGAAAAAACTAGCGGCGACATCCGCTGGCGGGAACAAGAATTAACACCGGAACACTTGCAACAGTTAGGAGGGTTAGTCTTTCAGTTTCCAGAAAGGCATTTTTGTGGCGGCACAATTTTAGAAGAATTGCGGTTGGGTCATCCTGAATTGGGACAAGAACAAATTAACTCAGCAATGGCAGAAGTGGGACTAGGACATTTGCCGCTGCGCGCTTCCCCCCACGCTTTGAGCGGCGGACAACAGCGCCGGGTAGCCCTGGCGGTGCAGCTAATTCGGCAGCCGCATTTGCTACTTTTGGACGAACCGACCGCGGGTTTGGATTGGTCGATGCGGCGGCAGTTGGTAAGCTTGTTGAGTAAGTTGAAAAGTCACTGGACTTTGTTGATTGTTACTCACGATGCTAGCGATTTGTTGAGCGTTGCCGATCGCTTTTGGACTTTAGACCACGGCGATTTGCAAGAGGTCGATCGGGCTAAATTAGAAGCTAAGGAAACGAGTTGCGTTTGACTTTTTGGGGGCTTCCAATGGTTTCCGGCGAAGAGAATTCGCGTCGATACAAACGAAGCCCGCCTACGCGGACAGAAAGAAAAAAGTGAGAATAGAACTAGATGATAAATGAGATTAAAATGTCTGTGTTGCCCCAGATGAACGAGTTGTGGCAAAAAACGCTGAATTGGCAGCCGGATGAGTCGCAGCAAAAACTATTTCAGCGACTTTATGAGTTAATTGTCGAGGGAAATCGCTCCTTGAATTTAACTCGAATTACTGAGCCGATGGAGTTTTGGGAAAAACATTTGTGGGATTCTCTGCGGGGAATTGCGAGACTGTTGCCAGCTAATCACAATTCGGCGGAAAATCCAGAAGTGGCCGCCGAGTCGCTGCAGAAAGCGATCGATATCGGGACTGGTGGAGGTTTTCCGGGGTTGCCGATTGCGATCGCCCTCCCGCATTTATCAGTTACTTTGCTCGATTCTACGCGCAAAAAAATTACTTTTTTGGAAACAGTTTTGCCGTCTTTAGGAATAGAAAATGCTGGCACTTTGCTGGGTAGATCCGATGAAATTGCCCGAGGGCCGCAGCACAAACAAGCTTATGATATAGCAGTTCTCCGAGCAGTTGGAGCCGCCCCTCTCTGCGCTAAATGCGCGCTGCCTCTGCTAAAAAATGGCGGTTTGGCGGTACTTTACCGTGGGAATTGGACGGTGGAGGAAGAAACGGAGTTGCAAAGGGCGATCGAGCATTGGGGCGGCACAGTTGAGTCAGTCGAAGCATTCACAACACCGACGAGTCAGGGCGTGCGCCACTGCGTTTACTTGCGGAAAGTTGTACAGCAATTCGAGCGTCCCGTGCGCTAGCTATAGCCGTTTTTCAAGGGTTTATAACACGAAAAAGGGTTTAATTATTTCTCTCTTATCTTAGTCCGCGAAGGCGGACTTTTTTTGTATAGGAGCGAATTCTATTCGCCGATTATCCACGCCGATTATCCTTAATATTTTCAATCTACATATATATCAAGCGTAAATCAATTGGCAACACATTGGGGTTCACGAATCCTGATTAAGGTGCTATTAATTAAGAGCCATTTTTATGATGATTTATTTAGAATTGCTATAACATTGTTTGTAGTTGCGGTAAAGTGAATACAGCGCAACTACAAACAATGTTATACTAACCGTTCGCCTTTTCGTAGCGCTTGTTAATTTCCGCCCAATTAACAACATTCCACCAAGCTTTTAAGTAGTCGGCGCGCAGGTTTTGGTACTTAAGATAATAAGCGTGTTCCCAAACATCGTTGCCCATAATTGGATAATTTCCCTCCATGAAAGGAGTGTCTTGATTGGCAGTAGTTACAATCTCAAGTTTGCCGCCTTTATTGCGGACTAGCCAAACCCAACCGCTGCCAAAACGCTTAGTGCCGGCGTCGTTAAATTTTGCTTTAAAATCGTCAACACTGCCGAAATTTTGCTTAATTGCTGTTGCAATTGCCCCTGTCGGTTCGCCACCACCTTTGGGACTCATGATTTCCCAAAACATACTGTGATTTAGGTGTCCGCCGCCATTGTTACGCACGGTTGTGCGAATATCTTCCGGCACTTTGCTCAAATCTCGCAGCATATTTTCCGCACTCATATTTTTGAGTTGCGGGTATTTGCTGACAGCATCGTTGAGGTTTTTAACGTAGGCGGCATGGTGTTTATCGTGGTGAAATTGCATTGTCCGCGCATCGATGTGCGGTTCTAAAGCATTGTATTCGTAAGGCAGAGGTGGCAGTGTAAAAAGCCCCGGCGTTTGGGCTATTTTTGGGCTTTCTGCAATTGGACTTGCTTGGGATACATTATTTCCTGACGCTTGGCAAGCACCTGCGGTAATAGCTCCGACGCTGGCACTTAGCAAATACAAGAAATTTCGGCGTTTAAGAGTCATAAAAAATACCTAAGTGAATTATTAACTGTTTTATCTCAGATTAAAGCAAAATGGGAGCGAGTTTAGAAAAAAAGTTCTTGAAGCGCGGCTATCGCGTAGGTAATCGCCCGAATGGATGAGACGGATGGGCGATGGTTGTGAGAGTTTCTCAAGTATAGGCTAATTATATGCGCGTAACTAAATCTCACGTGTTCCGGTCAACCAACCCGGTTTCTGTCTCGAAACCGGGTTTTTTTTAGATTATTCTTGGGACAAGCGCTGGATGGCTTCGCCTCCAAAAAGCCGATCTGCTGCTTGAAGAATACCGGGAATTTTAGCAGCGTGGGGACTGTGGGCCAGACAGCGGCGCAAGTCTAATTCATGGAGGCGATCGGCTTTTTTGCCCGGGAACCAGTGGCCCCCATTACCTAAGAGGTTGTAGCGCATCTTGCAATAGTCGATCGTATCGTAAGCCTGCGCCAAATTCCACAGCCACAGAATCACATAAATATTAATACCTCCGGGAGTATTTTCGATAGTTGGTAAACCGAAGTGCCAAGTGTTAAACCAATCTTCTCCTAATTTATCAATTGCTGCTTTTTCTAATTTTTCTAATATCGGTGGCAAAATTTCATCAGCTCTATCTAACAATTCTACAGCTTTCAGATGCTCGTTAAAATCTTCAGGTTTTGCTGCGCCCAAACTCAAAGTGTGTACTTGCGGATGCGACAAACAAAACAAATCATTAAACACCATCGGACTCAACGGATAGCACAAGTCTACCAATTTTTGCGGCGGGCTGTAAAGTTGACCGCCTTTGTCGGAAGGACTGATAATAAAAATGCCCATATCGTGACGTTTAGCAGCTTCAATAGCTGGCCAATTACTTTGATTGATATAGTACCAGTGCAAGTTAAGATAATCAAATTGATTAGTTTCAATTGTTTTGACAATCACATCCGTCGGGCCGTGAGTGGAAAAACCAATAAACTTAACTTTGCCTTCTGCTTGCAACTTTCTCGCCACATCCATGCAGCCGCCCGGACGCATAGACTCCTCTAACAATTCCCACGTATTAATACCGTGTAGCGACAGTAAATCGACGTATTCCAGTTGCAAATAAGCTAACGATTTATCAAACTCTTCGCGGAACTCTTGGGAGTTTGGTTTGGGGCTAACTTTCGTTTGCACTATCAAGTTTTCGCGGGGAAAATTCGGGAAAATCAACCCCAGTTGCATCTCTGAAGTGCCGTAACCGCGAGCAGTTTCTATGTGATTGATGCCGCATTCAACCGAGTAGCGAATCGTCGCTTCTAGATTTTGTTGATTGTCTGGTGGAATTTCATTGGCTGGCACGTCTTGCCATTTGTACTGATATCTCATGCCGCCGCAGGAAAAGACAGGCATGGATAATTCTGTGCGACCGAATCTGCGATATTTCATCTTCATAATCAAAGTCAAAGCTATAGAAGAAGGAAGTTCGGCAACAGATTATGTAACGGATGTAACGGATGTCAGGAAGAAGGAAGATGTAACCATCGCAAGGGTTTCACTGATTAAGAACTTCTTAATAGTCTTGGCGGTTGCTATAGGATAAGAAACCTTGCTTTTGGTATTTTTGCGGGTTGTAACTCGCCTATTGTCGCATTCTCCTGAACAGGCAAGATGCCTGTTCTACAAAGAGTTTTTGACCACCACTGGGGCAGTTTTGACTATTTAGAAATCTCCCGTACTACTGGTTTTCCGTCTTGGATTTCGCCGACTAAAACCAAATCAGTACAGTTTACAAACAAACCATTTTCTAACACACCGGGAATGTTATTCAAGCTTTTTTCCATTTCTCCGGGGTTGGCAATATCATCAAATTTGACATCGATTACCATATTACCTTGATCGGTAATTACCGGGCCTGCTTTTTTCACGCCCATGCGGAGTTCGGGTTTGCCGCCCAATTTTTCAATGGCGCGCATCACTGGTGTTAATGCCATCGGTATAACTTCGATGGGCACGCGAAAAGTCGAACCCAATTTATCTACGATTTTGGAACTGTCAACTACTACAATAAATTGAGTGGCGAGGTAATCGACTACTTTTTCGCGGGTGTGGGCTGCGCCGCCACCTTTAATTAAGTTGAGGTGGGGATCTACTTCATCAGCGCCGTCAATAGCAACATCAATTCTGTCAATTTCATCTAGTGTTGTCAGCGGTACTCCGTACTGTTTGGCTAACACTTCTGATTGAAAAGATGTCGGCACTCCCTTGATATCTTTGAGTTCACCTGATTTTATGCGATCGCCCAATGCTTGAATAGTATAAGCTGTAGTTGACCCGGTGCCGAGTCCGACAATCATACCAGATTTTACGCGATCGGCTGCTGCAAAGCCGACTTGCTGTTTCATCAATTTTACGGGGTCTTGTTCTGTGGTCATGTTCGGTACTCCTTAATAGTTTTAAGATTATACCATTGAATGAAAATCGGATTTCTCGATACCTACACTTGGGATTACAATATTGAAACTCCTTACCGCGAACCTTTGGGCGGCACTCAGTCGGCTATTTGTTACTTAGCTGAGGCGTTGGCTGCACAGGGAAACGAGGTATTTTTGCTCAACAATACTTCGGAGTCGGGGATGTCGCGCGGCGTTGATTGCAGGCGCAGGGTGGGGGACCAATCTAATTTAGAATTGCTGCGATCGCTCGATTTTTTAGTTATAGTTAATATAGTCGGCAAAGCGCTGGAAGTTAAGCCGCTTTTGGGGCATCGAACTAAGTTAATTTTGTGGATTCATAACGAACCGGGCTTTGTATTCCTCGAAAATTTTAAAAATGATCAAGAAATCAATGCTTGCGATGCCTTTGTATTTGTCAGCGACTGGCAGCGCGAGCAATTTCACCGGCGCTTTGGGATTGACTTTAATCGCAGTTGTGTTTTAAGAAATGCGATCGCACCTTGTTTTGCTAACATTTTCTCCGATAATATTTCTATCCTCTCTCATAAATCTCGACCGCCCATTCTAGCTTACACCAGCACTCCATTTCGCGGACTCGATATTTTGTTAAAAGTCTTTCCCGAAATTCGTCAAGCTGTCCCCGGAACCAGATTAAAAGTATTTTCAAGCATGAAAGTACACCAAATAGACGACAATGATAACAAGCTTTTTTTCGGTCAACTTTACCGCCAGTGTCAGGAAACAGAAGGCGTCGAGTACGTCGGTTCCGTACCGCAACCCGAACTCGTCCGGCAACTGCGTTCAGTCGCGGTTTTAGCTTACCCGAATACCTATTTAGAAACCTCATCTATTGCCGTGATGGAGGCGATGGCCAGCGGTTGCCGGATTGTGACGAGTGAATTGGCAGCTTTGCCGGAAACAACTGCTGGATTTGCCCGTCTAGTTTCCATGTCAGGGGTGAAAAATTTTGCATCGATAACTAATTGGAAGCGGGCGGGCAACGCAGATTGGGAGGGATATACAAGGCGGTTTTTAGAGGCGATAGTCGGAGTTTTAAATGAGGGCGCGGGTGCGGGCGCCGCCACTGCTGAAAATCATTTAAGACAGCAGGTAGAATATATAAATCAAGGGTGTACTTGGTCTGTGCGTTCCCGAAAGTGGGTAGAATGGCTGAACAGTATTAGTGTAAAACCTGTAAGAGTGGCAGAGCAAATGAGCGGGAATTATTTAGTAGGTTTAGAGGCAGTGAGAGATTATTTTCAAAAGGGAAATTGGCTGAAAGATCGAGGTGATCTCGGTGGCGCACTCGAGAACTATCAGAAAGCTTTAGAGTTTAATCCAGGAGATGCAGAAGTTCATAAAAAGTTGGCGGAAGTTTATGTTTTGCAAGGAGAATTTGAAAAGGCGATCGCCTCTTGCAATCTCGCGATTAAATTCAAACCGGATTTTGCTGCTGCTTACTTGACAATGGGCAATGCCCAGCACGCTCAAGACAAATTGGAAATGGCAATTAAAGCTTACTTGCAAGCTTTAGAAATTCAGCCGAAATTTGCCGAAGCTAGCGCGAATCTCGGCAGTATGTATTACAAGTTAGGGCAATTGGAAGAGGCGGCCAGTTATTACCAAAAAGCTCTGGTAATTAATCCTCAATTGTCTTCGGTCAATATGATGCTGGGCAGCGTTTTGCAGCAGCAAGGAAACTTAGATACAGCAATTACTTGCTATCAAAAAGTGCTGCAACTGCAACCGGGAGATGCGAGCGCTGCTGAGAAATTAGCGAGTTTAATCGCACAAAAAGAGCGGGCCACTACTGACAGCAACTTTATCGAATTAGAAACAGAATCAGGCGAAGCGCAACCAGTATCTGTCAACAAAGATGAAGGCTACGGCTTGCAGCCTTCGAGTATCAATTTGCCGCCAGCGCCCACCACTGAGACTTTAAATACTCCGTTTACAAACCCCGCCGAACTTTCCGAACAAGTTACCTCGATCAATGTTCCAGATAGCGGACAAGTTGCCAATTTTCAAGAAGTAGAACCGTACAATAAACTCGCAGAAAACTTTTTAGTTGAAGGTAAAATTAAAGAGGCGATCGCAGCTTGTCAGCAAGCGCTAAAAATTCGACCGGATTTCATCTACGCTTACGTAACTTTAGGGAATGCTTTGCAAGCAGTAGGCAAAACTGAAGCTGCGATTCGATCGTATTCTCAAGCCCTAGAATTGCAGCCAAATTTTGCGGAAGTGCGCGCCAATATCGGCAGTATGTATTTCAAAATGGGGCGTTTGGAAGAAGCGATCGCCCATTACCAGCAAGCCATTGCCCTGAGTCCAGATTTAGCGGGAGCTCACTGGAACTTAGGGAAAGTATATCACCAACACGGCAACATCGAAGCTGCGATCGCCTGTTTTAAAAGAACATCCGAACTCAACCCGCAGCTAGTCGGTGCAGACTTCCACTTTAACTTAGGTAATCGACTTTTCAGCCAAGGAAAGCGCGACGAAGCCATCGAATGCTACGAAAAAGCGATCGCCATTAAACCGGATTGGGCAGAAGCCTACGGTAACATCGGCAGCGCGCGATCGCAACAAGGCAATCTCGACGCCGCCATCGCTTACTATCAGAAAGCTGTAGCTTTAAAGCCACATTTAGAAGTTTTACACTTCAATATAGCCAACTCTTTTTTACAGCAAAACAAGTACGATGAAGCGATTACTAATTATCAAAACACTCTGAAAATTAAGCCCGACTGGCCGGAAGTTCACGCTAACCTCGGCAATTGTTTTTCCATGCAGGGGCGGCTGGAAGAAGCTCTAGCCAGCTATCAGCAAGCTTTGACATTGAAACCGAATTGGGCAGAGGTTTACTGCCGAATGGGACACATTCAAAAACAAGATAAGCCGTTGGAGGCGATCGCCAATTTTGAAAAGGCGATCGAATGCAACCCCAATTTTAGCGAAGCCTACCAACAACTGTGCGACTTGCTAAGTCATTCCACCAACCTCGCCGGCGCCCGTAGCATAGCCGACAAATACTGCGAAAACTGCGGCGAAAATGCCCCAATCATGTCAGCTACAGCCTATGTTTTTTCCTACCTGCAATCAGGTGTCAGCCAACAGGCAATTCAGAAACTAGAAGAAATCGAAAGACTCTGCTACGAAAAGGTCGAAACCTTTAGCGTAATCGAACTAAAATTGCTCTACGAAATCTTCTTGTTTGCAGTTTCTCACCTGCGAGACAACCGCGAAAAAAATGCCAGTTTCTACAGACTAATTGCCAAAGAATACTACCAAAAAGCAGTCCCCCTGCGGCAGCAAGTCAACAGAAGCAACCTAGCCAATTACCAAACAAAAGAACAACGTCATTTAAAAATCGGCTTCCTTTCCAAACACTTCCGCCGCCACTCAGTAGGCTGGTGCAGCGAAGCTTTAATTCGCGAATTAAGCCACATCACCCCCCACGTTCACCTTTACGTCACCGGGAAACTCCACCGAGATGAGGTTACGCAGCGGTTTGAAGACATGGCGGGCAAGTTTTACTGGCCTAAAAAATATCCAAACGGCTTTGCTGACGGCGGTGAAATCTTCGCCGAAGTAGCGCAAGACAACTTGGATGTTTTGATCGATTTAGACTCGATGACAGTGCCCACAAATGTCGAAGTGCTGTATCAATATCCTGCGGGGATTTGCGTTTCTTGGCTAGGATTTGACGCACCCTACATTTCAGATAATCACTACTTTCTGTGCGACGAACACACTCACCCCCCTGGTGTTGACAAAAATTACTTAGAAAAGTTAGTAAGATTGCCTGCAGGTTCGGTAGCAATTGGCGCACTGCAAAGCATTCCTGTGAATCGGGAGGCCATTAGAAACACTCTCGGAATTGGCTTAGATCAAATGACTTATCTGTGCGTTGCGCCAGGGAGAAAAACGAATCCAGAAATGGTACGAGCTCAAGTTAAAATCCTTAAGGAAGTACCAGATAGTTTGTTAATCCGCAAAGGTCAAGGCGACCCCGATGTTATTCACAGCACTTACCGCCAAGAATGCGAAATTCAGGGAGTAGATTTTGGTCGGATTAAGTTTATAGGTCAAACCCGAAGTGAGGAAGAACACCGGGCTATTTATTATGTAGCCGACGTGCTTTTAGATTCCTATCCTTACAATGGGGGGACTCACAATTTAGAGGCTTTGTGGGCTAATTTGCCAGTAGTAACTCGATCGGGCGACCAATATCTTTCGCGGATGGGTTACGCTTTCCTCAAAAGTGCAAATCTTGATGTTGGTGCGGCGTGGAGTTGGGAGGAATACACGCAGCGGGGAGTTGAGTTTGGCCGCGATGCTGGTTTGAGAAATGCGGTGAAAGAGCATTTAGTAAAATCTAAGCAGCCAGAACATCTCGCACCTTTGTGGAATCCTAAAAAGTTGGCTGAGGATATGTATGGGGTGTTTGAAAAACTGTTAGCTAAATAGGTGGGGCATTGGGCATTGGGCATTGGGCATTGGGCATTGGGCATTGGCATAGCAATCCCTCATCATTTGTGAACTCCTTTCTTACTCTCTTCTCTTCCTCTGTGCCCTCTGCGCCCTCTGCGGTTCAATAAAAAAAGAGATATCAGGTAGAGAAAAGCGATTTCTGGATATTTTTATCCAACGCCCAGTAAAGTTTTGTAAAAAAATCCGTGGAAATGCGTAAAAATTCCGCGCCGAGTCTGATAGATAAATAGCTGATTTATAGTACCGCGATCGCACTAACTTTATGCCAGTTAGGGCGATCGTTTTTTTGTGGTGCTAGAATTACGCACACGTTAAAGTTGCGTAAATTTTTTGACAGCAGGTAGAAAAACGATGACACTCATCAGTAAATTTGCTAGGCTTTCACATTATAAAACTCAGCAAAATCATCTACCTTTAGGTACATCATGCCCAATCTTACCCTCTACGACGCGATTACCAACCTTCCAGGCGGAACGCCCCCCGGCATAGGCACGCCCAACGGCACCGCCCTTGCTTACGGACAGATACCCTTACCTTCCCTAAATCCATTTGTTCCTCTGGCTACGGGTGCGTTTACGCCAAACACAACGGGCCTCAATACTGCCACTATCTCTCCCAATAACCCTTCTGGCGGCTACGCGGGTTACACCAATTACAATCCCACATCGCTGCTTCCGGGTCAGACTCCAGCGATACTGCCCCCTTTCACCACCGCCACTCTAGACCGCACGGCTGGTTATACGATATCTTTTAATGCAGCAATTCCCACAGAAACTAGCAACCCCAACCGCGCGGGTTTTAGCGTCACAGCTATTAGCAGCGACGGCTTGAATGGTTTAGAATTGGGTTTTAAAAATGGCAGAATCTTTGCTCAGTCAGATACTGGTACTGAGCCGACAACTATTGGTCCTGAAAATGCCAACTTTAATACTTCTGCAAATAACAATTATGTCTTAAAAGTACAAGGACTCAATTACGAACTTTTTGCGAATAATTCCCCAAATGCAATCCTCACAGGACCACTGCGTCAAATCCAGTTTGACCCAGCACTAAGCCAGCCTCCTTTAAGTTTCAATCCTTACAGATTGCCGAGTTTCCTATCTTTTGGCGACAATACTGACCAGGGAAGCGCTACATTTCGCTTGGGCAGGATAGCTGTTAATGACTTGGCTGTTGCTAGTCCAGACAATGCGATCGCAACTGTCGGCACTCCTAATATTAAAATTAACGTGCTGACAAACGATACAGGCGGCACAAAGGCACTGAGAGTGCAGAGTGTTACTCAACCAACAGGCGGTACTGTTACTGTTGACGACTGGATTTATGTAGGAGGATATTTTACAAATATTGGCGGGCAGCCACGCAATAATATTGCCCGGTTGTATGGCAGCGACGGTACGGCAGATCCTACTTTTAATCCCAACGCGGATCGTCAAATCAGGGCGATCGCGATCGATGCTAAAGGCAACCCAGTTGTAGGCGGCTTCTTCTTCAATATCGGGGGGCTGCCACGGAACACAATTGCCCGGTTGAACAGCAGCAACGGCACGGCAGATATTACTTTTAACCCCAATGCGGATGGTGCTGTTCTTGCGATCGCGATCGATGCTAATAACAACCCAGTTGTAGGGGGCACTTTATACAATATCGGCGGACAACCCCGCAATAATATTGCCCGGTTGAACAGCAGCAACGGCACGGCAGATCCTACTTTTGATCCCAATGCGAATAATGCTGTCTATGGGATCGCGATCGATGCTAATAACAACCCAGTTGTAGGGGGCGAATTCACCACTATCGGCGGGCAGCCGCGCAACGATATTGCCCGGTTGAACAGCAGCAACGGCACGGCAGATCCTACTTTTAACCCCAATGCGAATAACCTCAATACCAATAACTTCGGTTATGCGGCGGTTATTAATCCGATCGCGATCGATGCTAACAACAACCCAGTTGTAGGAGGCTTCTTCACGAATATTGGCGGGCTCCCACGCAACGATATTGCCCGGTTGAACAGCAACAACGGCACGGCAGATCCTACTTTTAACCCCAATGCGAATCACTTCTATTGGAGGCGAGAAGGTGTGATTGCGATCGCGATCGATGCTAACAACAACCCAGTTGTAGGGGGCAATTTCACCAATATCGGCGGGCAGCCACGTAATTATATTGCTCGGTTGAACAGCAGCGACGGCACGGCAGATCCTACTTTTAACCCTAATCCTAATGCGAATGGTATTGTCTATGGGATCGCGATCGATGCTAACAACAACCCAGTAGTAGGTGGCGTTTTCAACAATATCGGCGGACAGCCCCGCAATTATATTGCCCGTTTGAACAGCAGCGACGGTACAGCCGATCCCACTTTCAACCCCAATGCGGATGGTATTGTCTATGCGATCGCGATCGACCCCAAACGCAGCATTGTCTACACTCCTAACCCCACTTTCAACGGCCTCGACACCTTCTCATACACAGCAAGCGACGGTTACAGTACCAGCACATCAACTGTTAACATCCTCGTCAACGATTCCCCAGTCTTAGACAACTCGATCACGCCTAATTTAACAGCAATTAATGTCAACGAAATCAACAATACTGGCACATTAATTTCTGCTATTATCGGCAGCAGCATCACCGACCCCAACGACGCTATTTCCCCGCGCCCGAGAGGCATCGCTCTCACAAATTTAGATACCACAAACGGCAGTTGGCAGTATACGACAGACGGCACAACTTGGAACAATATTACTACTGTTCCTACGGCTACAACTGCACTGTTGTTAGCAGCAGACGCGACAACTCGCCTCCGTTTTGTTCCCAATAGCAACTACACCGGAACAGTTACTAACGGCATTACTTTCAATGCTTGGGATAGAATCACTGGCACTAACGGCGACACGGCAGATGTGACAGGGGACTTAGAAACTAATGGGGTTTCTAGTCCTTTTAGTACAGCCAGCGAAACAGCCAGCATTACAGTTAGTCCATTACCTGTTATTACTAATATCACATCAACTCAGGCAGATGGAACCTACGCGATCGGTGCAACAATTCCCATTATTCTCACATTCAGTCAACCAGTTACTGTTGCAGGTACGCCACAGCTTACCTTAGCCACAGGCGGTACAGGTACTGTCATTAATTATGCCAGCGGCAGCGGCAGCAATACTCTGACATTTAATTACACAGTAACAGCCGGCAATAGCAGTCTCGACTTAGACTATACCTCGACAACTGCCTTATCTCTCAACGGCGGTACTATTAAGAATTTGACTAATGCTGATGCTGTCTTGACTTTGCCGAATCCGGGTGCAACTAATTCCTTGGACCAAAATAAGGCAATAGTAATTGATGGCATTGCGCCCACTGTCAACCCGACGACTATTGCTAATATTACGGTCGCGGGGGGAACCAGTCAAGGTTTTACTGTTACCTTTAACGATAATAGTGCGATCGATGTTACAACTCTAGACAGTTCTGACTTTTTAATCAATTGGTCGGGCGGTGGTATTCCTGTTAACTTTGTCAGTGTTGATACTAATACTAATGGCTTGACGCGGACAGCTACTTATTCATTTACTCCGCCTGGGGAAAGTTGGGATATTGCAGATAATAATCCAACTTACAGTATTAATCTGCAAGGTAATCAAGTTAAAGATACTGCTGGGAATCCTGTAGCTGCTACGAGTTTAGGAACTTTCAGCGTTAATATTACCGCGCCAACTCCAACGCTAACTCCAACGCCAACTCCAACGCCAACTCCAACGCCAACTCCAACACCAACTCCAACTCCTACCCCGACGCCAACTCCAACGCCAACTCCAACGCCAACTCCGACTCCGACTCCAACGGGAACCCCGACGCCCACTCCGACGGGAACCCCGACTCCGACTCCAACGGGAACTCCGACGCCCACTCCGACGGGAACCCCGACTCCGACTCCAACGGGAACTCCGACTCCGACTCCAACGGGAACTCCGACTCCGACTCCAACTCCGACGGGAACCCCGACTCCGACTCCAACGGGAACCCCGACTCCGACTCCAACTCCGACGGGAACTCCGACTCCGACTCCAACGGGAACTCCGACTCCGACTCCAACGGAAACGCCGACTCCGACTCCAACGGGAACACCAACTCCGACTCCGACTCCAACGGGAACACCAACTCCGACTCCGACTCCGACGGAAACTCCGACTCCGACTCCAACGGGAACACCAACTCCGACTCCAACAGAAACGCCGACTCCGACTCCGACGGAAACTCCGACTCCGACTCCAACGGGAACACCAACTCCGACGGAAACGCCGACTCCAACTGGAACCCCGACTCCAACGGAAACTCCGACGCCCACTCCAACGGAAACTCCGACTCCAACGGAAACGGAAACCCCGACTCCAACGGAAACTCCGACTCCAACTCCAACTGAAACCCCGACTCCCACGCCATCGGGAACACCGACTCCCACGCCATCGGGAACACCGACTCCCACGCCATCGGGAACACCGACTCCCACGCCAATGGAAAGCGATTGCATTTGCGATACTATTCCGCAGCCCAATTTCAACCAACCCAATCCAGTTGACAATACTATCAACAGCAATGGTAGCGGTGAAATTCAGTTAGGCAGCGGGAGAAATGATGCTTTTTACGGCAGTCCAAATCAGAACCTTTTCGATGGGGATTTAGGGGACGATAACCTCTATGGCGGTGAAGGAAACGATATCCTTTACGGGAACCGAGGCAATGATTTTATTGACGGCAACAAAGGGAATGATATCCTTTTGGGAGGCAAGAATAATGACATCATTGTTGGTGGGGAAGGTGAAGATATCATTTTTGGCAATCGTGGTAACGATTCCCTAAATGGCAAAGAAGAAAACGACTTAATTTTTGGCAATGAAGGTGCTGATTTTATCCAGGGCGATAAAGGTAATGATTCTGCATTGGGCGGCAAAGGTAATGATATTGTGCTCGGTGGCAAAGGCAATGATTTTCTGTACGGCAATTTGGGCAGTGATAAGTAGTTAAGCAAAATTAATTACATAATTATCTCCAAATTCTTTAAGAATTCTTTCGACAGATGAAACAAGAGA
>NZ_JAUBPR010000216.1:0-4977 GCF_036700845.1 Microcoleus sp. S13_C5 | reverse complement strand
AATCTATCTTTAGTTGAGTTTGAATATATCGATCGCTCCTGTTCTTAGTTTGCGATCGATTATTCAGCAAACCCTAAATAAACGTGGTGTTCTAGATAAGAAATAACTCCTGCTTCTACTTGCTCTAATACCGCTTGGTGCAGATTTAATTCCGGTAAAATAGGCACAAAAACATAAGCTACCGAAACGCCACTCGCCGCTGAAAGCCAGCCACTGCGAGGAATAGGAGCAAACCGCAACTTTCCGCAAAATAAATGTGTCAGCGCTAAACCAATGGCAATCAGCGCGGTTAAAGCTAAAGTATTAGGAGCCGATCGCAAAGCTGCTGTTATTACCATAACTCTGCTCAACAAAATTAATCCTCTCCTAAAGCTTTAATGACTTGGTGATACTGCTCTTGGAGATCTTTCTGGTCTTGCTCCTGAGAGATTTGTTCCCGGCTACTACTTAAAATCATCTCCGCGTGACGGCGTAAAGCTTCTCGTTGTTTGGAATTGCGGGTGTAAGTGGCGATGCAAGCTATAGCTTCCAATAAGCGAATTGTTACCGCCACATCTGATTTACTGTACTGGCGAATTTGGTTAAAGGCAGTACCGACTAACCCTTCAAACGTCACTCCTTCAACAATGACCCGCAAATTCTGTTCATCGTCGTAGCGATAGGGCGAGGGAAAATCCCTTTGAGCGAGGCGGGATAATCCGGCGCTGAGTCTATCGATACACCGAATCGCAGTAAACGGATCGTTGATACCAGGAGAAATCGCACGCAAGGCAATTTCAACTAACTGATCGATTGGAAATTCTACATCTTGATATTCAGTCCGTTCTTGGCCCAGAATAAAAGCATCGTTAATCTGTTGTTTCAAGCTTTGATTCACCTGTTTTTCCGGGAAAACCATCGCTAAATCGCTGCCCTTGACAATAAACTTTCCCGGTCGAGTTGTCAGACGTACAAGCAGATTGTACTGACGGGCAATTTTCATTAATTCGTCGTCATCGATTGCTTGCAAATAACCCTCACCAGTGGCTTTGATTGGACTTGCTTCCGAGTCAAAATTTGCAGGAATTTCTCCCACTTGTTGTCGCGAGTTGTTCGCTTTACCTTCTCCGATTTTTTCGGGAAACAGACGATCTAGAGCTTTGTCTAAATCGCCACTAACCTGAGTAATTACATGGGAGGCTTGAATAATGGTTGATGCGTGATGGATAAAGTAAATCAGTACGCCGATACTGGCAATTGCCAATCCGGTACCAACTGTAACCGAGAGTTGGGGTACAAAGAGGCTGTATCCTTCTCCTTCTGCATGAATGGTTCGCAGTACGAGTAAACAGTAAATAAACGTGCCAATGAAAGTGCCAAGCACGATTTGATTGCCCGTATCCTGCATAAAATTACGCAGTAATCGGGGACCAAAATTTGAACTCGCCAACTGAAGCGCCACAATAGTAATAGAAAAAGCTGTAGCAACAACGCTGATCATTGAACTGGCAACCGATGAAAGAACCGATCGCGCACCATCGGTTCCACCCGTGTAAATCCACCTCCAGTTTGGTATATTACCCGTGCGGTCAAGTGTCAGCATTGCGATCGCTAAAATCATCGATCCCACCGCCATCAACGTTGGGATAAACCAGTAGCTAGAGTGCAGCGAGTCCCAAAGTTTGCTTAACTTGACATTTTTCATGAGTTGGGGTCGGGTTAAGATTGTCCGTTGCCGTCAGGTTGCGATCGCTGTTCAATTAGTTGTCGCAGAGAACCGCTGATGCTGCGGGGTTTGGGAACTTCGCCATTACCTGCAGGCCATCCTTCGCGTTGACGTTTGCGATCGCCATCCGTCTCTTCGGTTTGGTCGTGAAACAAAATTTGCTGCGTAGGAAAGGGCAAGTCGATGCCATTGGCAGTCAGCTTTTCCTTAATCGCAAAAAGTACCTTGTCCCGCGATCGCAGATCGTCAAGTCGTCGCGGCGGAGCAATCCACCATCGAGCGCGGATATTGACGGTACTTCCTGCAAGTTCCATCAGCAGCACGTCAGGAGCAGGGTCATCCAAAACCTCATCCACACTGTCCATGGCTTCCCTGATTAACTGCTTGGCTCGGTGAATATCATCGCCGTAGCCGATACCAACGTCGTATTGCATCCGGCGTTTCTCAAAGGCGGTATTCACAGTAACAGAATTGGTGAACAATTCCGCATTAGGAATTACAATCCGGCGACCATCATAGGTTCGGATTGTTGTAGCGCGAGTTTCAATATTTTCTACCGTTCCCTCAAAGCTTTTAAACACAATCTGGTCATCGATTTGGAACGGTTCCGTCAAAAGAATTAGGATACCAGCTAGGAAGTTTTGTAAGATATCGCGAAAGGCAAAACCAATCGCTACCCCGCTAATTCCCAGCAGTTGCACCAAATCGCCTGCTTTAAATGTGGGAATTACAATCGACAAGGCAATAAACAGACCAATCAGAACAGTAATACCCTGCGCTAACCTTCCCAACACCAGTCCCAAATTCCGGGATTGGCGGTGGTTGCGGGTAAGCCGCCTGACCGCTCTCTTAATTGACCTGCCAACAAAGAAAAAGATTGCAAAAACAATGAACGCTAGTATCATATTAGGCAGCAGGATAATGAAGCCATTGATCATGCTCTCAATCTTGTCCCAGACTGCGGATATTTCTGCTGTCATACAAATTCCTCTTGCATCAGTCGTTATTGATAGTCTTAAAATTAGCCCTGTCAAACTCTATCTTAAGGCTGTAGATTACTGTAACGTGAGCCTAATTTAGGACTTACACAGCGACAGTAAATATTGGGGATGGTGCGTTACCCAGAAAGCTAACGCACAAACAATTTTTTTCAAGCGGATATCGAAGCCACATCTTGACCGTTGAGTTTTTGTGCGATCGCATCCAGCACCCTCTGTTCTGCTTCGGAAACCTCTCCGCTACTTTCGGCAATGCGACGGCATTGAGCTAATAGCGGTACTGCAAAGTCGGGGTTAAGTTGCTCTAACAATGCACCCAATGGTTTAGGGGACTTGATGTTAGCAGCAATCCTTTTGAGAGAATCGGCATTTAATTGCAATGCCTTCAATTCTGGCAGAATATCTTCCCAGTTTTTGTTGGGATAAGTTGCCAAAATCATGTGAACCATAATTTGATCCATCGCTGCTTGCTGCGCGATCGCAACATCGAGATATTTCTCGCTTTGTTGCTGGATCGCTTCGAGCGTTTCGGTTCCAGGTTCTTCAGTCTCTTCCCTCAGTTTGGCTTCGTAAAATTGGCGCGCCGCATATCCCAGCGCGTACAGCATTGTAGCATTCGTACTCGCACCAATCATCGCGCCAGCCAGCGGTACGTTGCGTAAAAAGCCCAAACCAGCTCTCATTGCATTGCTACCGCCTAGCGCTAACCCAAAAATTGCCAAAACCTCGCCTTTTCGGGCTGGCTGTTGCAAATCCATCCCATAAGCGGCGGCAATTTCATAAACCATTTCGGTTTGAATTGCAGTAGTCGCGGCTAAATCGATCGCCAGCAGTGCAGCCGCGACACCGGGTAAAATGCTGCTAGCAAATCCGACACCACCGGCGCGGATCGCTTTTTCCACCATAATGCGATGGGCAATTTCGCTGGGATCTTCATTGGGATACTTTTTTTGGAGTTCCTTGACTTGAGCTTCGGCTTTGGCTAAATCGATGCGATCGCTGACCCCAACTAACCAATCAAGCCTGAGTACCCCTGCAGCTTGTTTAACAAAGGGAAGATTGCCAACATAAGTTACCGCATCTCCGGTTCCTTGCGTCGCTTGTCCAATCAATCGATAAGCTTGTTTAGCAGCAGCTTCCCCCAAATCAACTGCTGTGTCAACAACCGCTTTGCCTGTATTCAGTGCAGATTCTGTTGTCTCGGCAATGAAATTTAACAAACCAGACTTTTGCTGTGAATTAGTTTCTTTTTTTGGGTTTGATTTGCGATCCATCACTGTTTTTTCAATTAACTACAATACGCCAGGTTTTCAGCTTGGACGTAGCCTCTCAGAGGCACTGTAATCGGCACCCAACCATCCGTTCCTATACTTTCAATCGTCACTCTTCGTCCATTCGCGACGACTCCAACGCTTTCCCGATCGGTGGAAGGTGCTTGATATACATTAATTCCTCTGGCGGCTGCAACTTGGCGGCAGTTAGTAGGAGGCGGGGCGGTTGCGGCTTCACACATTCCGAGAAAACCACCATATACGTAGCCTTGTATCGGGGCTGTAATTGGTACCCAGCCATTCTCACCAAGATTTTGAATCGTCACATTTCGTGCGGAATCGACGATCCCAACCGCTTCGCTGTTAGCCGTCGGTTGTCGCCGAACATTAAGACCATTCCTCGCAATAACCTGGCGACAGCTATCCGGTACTTGCGCTAGTAAAGATTGACCTTGAAGCTGTGCTTTATTTGTATCAGCGGCGAACGAGGGAGCAACTAAAACGGTTGCCGTTAACAAGAGCGAACTTGTTAACGTTGTATATTTTTGCCAGATCCTCTGCTGTTGCATCGCTTTATCTCCTTTTAAATCTCTATGCCAAAACCTTATAAAAGGTTTTTAGCTCGTTCATCTGTCTTCCCCCTTGGAGACCCCCACGCTCACCTGTACTCAGGGAGCGTGGTGGGAGTCCAAGGGGGGGCAAGGTTTATGCTGCATACGAATAACCATCCTTTCTGTGAATAATTGAACAATATTTGTGGCTAACCCCTGACACCAATTCTGATGCAGCAATATTAAATGAACCACTCGTTCTAACGGCAACACGCCCAACATATTTACCAACTTTCTTGCCAGAAGTAACGATTGCTTTGACAATATCTCCCGTTTGAAAACCTTTAACAAACTTAAACCGGGGAACATAGCGAGATGGAAAGCCGAATTTGCCAGTGCGGCACATTTGACGTGTCCCGTGACCAGTTGCTTTGATCGATAGTGGCTTGCTT
>NZ_JAUBPR010000215.1:0-5023 GCF_036700845.1 Microcoleus sp. S13_C5 | reverse complement strand
GAGCAAATTAGTTCGTTGTCATCTTACAAGTTTATTCTTGAAGCCCTATTCTATGCAGCTTCATATTAAATTGGTATTACTGCACATTTTGTACAACTGTTAAGTTGCTACTAACTAATTGACTGCGGGAGAGGAATTTCCCTGCAAAACTCAGTACCTCGATCGCCCAATCGCTCAAACTTGGTTTCTATACCACACATATTTGCTTTTTGTCAAGAGATAGAGATCACTTTTGGGATGCTTAACTGAGTGATAGGAAATTTGATAAAGATTTACAAAAGAAACGTGTCAGAATGGAAACAATAAGGTAATGGGTAACAGACAAGGAGGCACTGATGGTAGCGCTGACTGAACGAGTCCAACGCAGATTGACGGTGGAAAAAGTCGAAATTGCCTCTGATACAACGGCAATTCGATGCCTGGACTGGGATAGAGACCGCTTTGACATCGAATTCGGACTCAAAAACGGTACAACTTACAACTCATTCATCATTCGCGGTGAAAAAACAGCCCTCGTCGATACCTCGCACGAGAAGTTTCGCCAGCAATACATGGACACTCTGACGGGCGAAATTGACCCGAAAGAGATTGACTATCTAATTATCAGCCACACCGAGCCAGACCACAGCGGTTTAGTCAAAGACGTGCTGGCGCTGGCACCCCAAGCGATTGTCGTGGGGGCGAAAGTAGCAATTCAATTTTTAGAAAACCTTGTACACCAACCCTTTGAGCGATTGGTAGTCAAAAACGGGGACAAACTAGATTTAGGAAACGGCCACATTATCGAATTCGTATCGGCGCCGAACTTGCACTGGCCCGATACTATTTTCAGCTACGACAGCAAAACTCAAGTGCTGTTCACCTGCGATGCTTTCGGGATGCACTACTGTACCGACAGCACCTTCGATGACGATTTAGCAGCAGTTGAGGAAGATTACCACTTTTATTATGAGTGCTTGATGGCTCCCAATGCTCGATCGGTACTCGCTGCGATGAAGCGGATGGCAGAGTTGGGAGAAATTGGTACAATTGCGACCGGTCACGGGCCGCTGCTGCGGCACAATGTGGTGGAACTTACCGGACGCTACAAGAAGTGGAGCCAAGCCCAAGCTAAGGCAGAAACCACTGTAGCGGTATTTTACACTTCCGATTACGGATTTAGCGATCGACTCAGCCAAGCGATCGCCCACGGTATCACCAAAACCGGTGTCGCTGTGGAAATGATGGATTTGAGAATCGCCGACTTGCAAGAAGTCCGCGAACTTGTCGGTACCGCAGTTGGTATCGTGATTTGTTCGCCGCCGAGTAGTGGTACTGCTGCTGCGAATGCCGAAGCTGCTATCAACACAATTTTAGTTGCGGCTAACAACAAACAATCTTTCGGTTTGTGCGAATCCGGGGGCGGCGATGACGCATCTATTTACCCGCTGCGAAACAAGTTCAAAGAGTTGGGTTTAAAAGAAGCATTTCCCAACATTTTGATTAAAGAAACGCCGACCGAAGCGATTTATCAACTTTGCGACGAAGCCGGCACCGACTTGGGACAGTGGCTAACGCGGGACAAGGCTGTCAAACAGATGAAAGCCCTCGACAGCGACCTCGATAAAGCTTTGGGACGAATCAGCGGCGGACTGTACATCATCACCGCCCAAAAAGGCGATGTTAGCGGTGCGATGCTGGCTTCCTGGGTAACGCAGGCAAGTTTTAAACCCCTGGGTTTAACAATAGCAGTTGCGAAGGATCGGGCGATTGAATCGATGATGCACGCAGGAGATAAATTTGTTCTCAACGTGCTCGAAGAAGGCAATTATCAAACCTTGATGAGGCACTTTTTAAAGCGTTTTGCTCCTGGTGCCGATCGATTTGCCGGAGTTAAAACTCAACCTGCTACCAACGGTTCTCCGATTTTGACAGATGCTTTGGCTTACATGGAATGCGAAGTAGTCAGCCGGATGGAACTTTCGGATCATCATATCGTATATGCGATCGTCGATAGTGGTCGCGTCTCCAATCCCGATGCACTGCCGGCAGTTCACCACCGCAAAGTCGGAAATCACTATTAGGAAGTCAGTTGACGGTTGACAGTTGACTGTTGTCAGTTCACTGTTGACTCTTGGCAGTTGGCAGTTGTCAAGTGCAAAGGGGAAATTCAACGATATATTCATTGACTGTCTGAGTCAACACACCCCAAACGTATTAGTAAGGTGCGTCAGCCGATGTTTTATTCGACTTCATCATCGACTATCTACTGACGCACCCTACAATTAGAGTCCAGGACTCAACTGGCTACGCAAAAACTCTCAAGGTTGGGTGTTTGTGGCGCACCTTACCGGGTTTTGGGCGTTGGGGGCGCCACAAGCAGCAAACCGGGCAAACCGTTGTCATTTAGACTCCATTTTTACTAGGGGAATTGCCAATGCCTGCCAATCTTTTAGAAGACCGAGATTACACAATTATTATTGCCAGAAGCGATGCCAGCAGAGACCCTCACCATCCTTGGTACGAGGAGTGGGTAGAAGCACAGGCATCTCTGATCGACTTAGCAAAAAAATGTCAGGAATTTGATAGCGACGGGATCACCCTTTACGAAGCTTCTACTCCTATGTGGAAGTATAAAAATTCAAATGTTGCCCGGTTAGCTGAAATTTTGCAGCGACAAAATACAGAACCGGATTCAGCAAACCCGACTGCAATTCATTTGGAAGAAGCTCTGAAAGCAACTTTTAGCGATTATTTCACAAGCAAACCAAATCCTAAAGGGAAGAACGGAGCAATAATTGTTGCAGTCCTAGATCAAAAACCCGAAAATACCGCTGCTGTCGCCGAAATAATTGTAAGTGCGGCAAATAAAATAGATAAAGATGAAGAAATTGGGGTGAGCTTTATCCAAATTGGGGATGATTTGAAAACCCGGGAATTTCTGACTGACCTGGATACCAATTTACAGGGTCGAGGCGCAAGGTTTGACATTGTAGATACCAAGTTTTGGCACGAAATCAAAAGAAGTTCAGTAGTTCAGTTTCTCATAGGTGCAATAAATGACTAACACTTTGACTCCTAGACTCGCATCTGATGCCAAACCCCGCGACGTGCAGTTTATCCCGATCGCACTCGATACTTTTATTCTGCGATCGCGCACTTGGGACAGACTCAAATTTGAAGTCGAGTATTCGCTGCAAAAGGGTACAACAGCAAATAGCTATATTATTCAAGCTGACAAAACTGCTTTGTTCGATCCGCCGGGGGAATCTTTTACTCAAAATTACCTGGAATTTTTGCAGCAACGGGTGGACTTGACAAAGCTGGATTACATAATTTTGGGGCATTTCAATGCTAACAGGTCAGTAACAATTAAAGCTCTGTTAGAATTAGCTCCTCAAGTAGCTTTGGTTTGCACGAATCCTGCTGCAATTAGTTTACGAGCCGCTTTTCCCGACCAAGAATTAAACATTCTGATTGTTCGGGGAGAAGAAACTCTCAATTTAGGAAAAGGTCACGCCTTAAAATTCATCGCGACTCCAACTCCCCGTTGGCCTGATGAACTTTGTACCTACGATCCGCACACTCGAATCGTGTTCACGGACAAACTATTTGGAGCTCACGTTTGCGGCGACCAAGTATTCGATGAAGGGTGGAGCGTTTACAGCGAAGATCGGCGCTATTATTACGATTCCCTGCACGCATCTCAGGCAAAACAAGTGCTGACTGCAATGGATAAATTCGCCGATTTACCAGCAGCATTTTATGCTCCCGGTCACGGCCCGATCGTCCGTTACGGCCTTAATGAACTGAGCAATTTGTATCGGGAATGGAGCCAGCAACAAAATTCAAAAGACTTGACAGTTGCTTTGATTTATGCTTCGGCTTACGGAAATACGGCTACTTTAGCGCAGGCGATCGCCAAAGGAATTACTAAAGCCGGCGTTGCGGTGGAAAGTATCAACTGCGAATTTGCCGAACCGGGAGAAATTCAAGAGGCGATCGAAAAATGCGCGGGATTTATCATCGGAACTCCCACGCTAGCAGGACACGCTCCGACGCAAATTCAAACTGCTTTGGGAATAGTTTTATCTACCGCAACTAAGAGCAAATTAGCGGGGGTTTTCGGTTCTTTTGGCTGGAGTGGAGAGGCGATCGACTTAGTTGAAAATAAGCTGAAAGATGCCGGCTATCGAATTGGATTTGAGCCGATTCGAGCCAAATTTAAGCCGACGGCAGCGACAATTCACGAGTGCAAAGAAGCGGGAACGGATTTTGCTCAAGCTTTGATTCGATCGCAAAAATTGCGGGCACCGAAACCGCAGTTAGCAGCGGGGAGCGATCGCACTGAACAAGCAGTAGGAAGATTGGTTGGTTCGCTGTGCGTACTCTCGGCGAAGCGGGGGGAGGTTAGCAGTGCGATGCTGGCTTCGTGGGTGTCGCAAGCAACGTTTAATCCGCCCGGTGTGACGATTGCGGTTGCCAAGGATCGAGCGATCGAAGCTCTGATGTACGCTGGAGATAAATTTGTACTGAATATCTTAGCCGAAGGGCGACAGTTGCGGAAGTATTTCATGAAAAACTTTGCTCCCGGAGAAGACAGATTTGCCGGAGTCGAAACAATGGAAGCTAGCAACGGCTGTCCGGTTTTGACTGAGGCTCTAGCTTATCTGGAATGCGAAGTGATAAGTCGGATGGAATGCGGCGATCACTGGGTAGTTTATGCGGCGGTTGAAAACGGTCATTTGCTGAAAAATGACGGGGTGACAGCGGTGCATTACCGGAAATCTGGGAGCCATTATTAAGGAATTTGTTATTAGACCTCTCCCATAATTCCAATCCCTTTCCCCGCTTGGTTTCTGACGGACGGTTCCCGCAGGAACCGTCCGTTAGAAACCAACGGTTCCATATGGGCTTCAACGGTCTATCGATAAAAACTGCCCAATTTTATGACCTAAATTTTACTGTTTTTTTTCAGTTTGTAGGGACTTTTATTGACACATAACAAGCGCACCTATTCGCCACCTTACTAATCCACATACCA
>NZ_JAUBPR010000214.1:0-5030 GCF_036700845.1 Microcoleus sp. S13_C5 | reverse complement strand
TTGATAATTTTCGAGAACGCGTATTAGCTTGCTTTTCTAATTAGATAAAAATATCACCGCAACTTCAGGAGAGCCATTTATCCTTGTGTATCTGAAGATGAAAATAAAATATCGAATTGATAATCAGCCCGATCGCACATTAATCTATTGGTATAATCCCCCTTTAATAGGCCCGGGGCGATCGAAAAACTCAAAACACCTACACAAAACGTTACATATTTGTTACCATCGGGGCGAGTCTGTGATCAGCAACCCCTCTGTTAACCTTCTAAACTAACCATTATGAGTCAACCTCACTCAGCAATTCCCGCCTCCGAAGAGTCCGCCGCCGAAACCCAGACAGCGCCGACAAACACTGCACCTCCACCGAGTTATGTCAAGCTGGCAATGCGGAACATGGTTCGCAAGCGGGCGACTTCTCTGTTTCATTTTGCCTTGACAGCCGCCGGACTTTTAGGCGTACTCGTCGGTTTAGCTTTTCTCGATCGCTATTTCAATTCTTAATCGGGGATTCCAACAATCAGCCTCTAATTTCTGGTGATGTTTTTGATGTTTCTTAATCGAGAGTTAAGCTGATTGTTCTGCCTGCCTGTTGCAATCTCTAACAGATTACTGTATCTTTCCAGCAACAGGAAAATCCCCTGCCGTTCGATCGCGCAATTGGAATTTGTAAAAAAATTGAATATATCCCTTGACAGGAGAGCAAAAAAATGTTAATTGAGGTGAACGTCGAAGACTGTTACGGGCTCGCCCAGCAGTCAGCCGACGCTTCCAACCTCCCTGAGAGTGCAGCCAGCGGGGAGATTTCAGCCGAAACCTGGGAAAATTGGTTGAGCGTTTGGCTGGAAAACCAGGAAGAGTATGTGCCAGTGGCCCCGGGCTACGAAGTCAGTCTGCGTTTAACCGCCGATGCCGAGATGCAAGCCCTCAACCTCCAGTACCGCCAGCTTGATCGACCAACGGATGTACTAGCTTTCGCAGCTTTAGAGGTAGACTGTCCTCAGCTAGAGGAAATGCAGTCATCTGAACCCCTATACTTGGGTGATATCGTCATCTCGATCGATACAGCTAACCGACAAGCCCAGCAGCAAGGACATCCCCTGAAGACCGAACTAGCTTGGCTCGCAGCCCACGGTTTTCTGCATCTTTTGGGCTGGGATCACCCGGATGAAGAAAGTCTGACTCAAATGCTCGATCAACAAGAAACATTGCTGCGGGCGATCGGTCTTACGATCCAAACAGCATAACTGAAGTTGATGGTTGCTTAACAAATCATGTCAAGCCCAACATAACTTTCTGAAATTAAACCAAAACTTTAGTAAAAACTTAGGAAAGTTACTTAGACTTGATTAAGTCAATTTGAAAAGTCTAGCTTTCATTTATCTCTGTAATTTAAAGTTGGTTGTTTATGACACTAGATCGACCGTCAATTTCATCACAAATCGCACAGTTTCTGCCCATGCCTCAAGACTCTTCTAGCCAGACAGCCCACGAGTCTAAAAAAGCCTTGAAATACAACCGAGAGCTGTCCTGGAAAATCGCATCTAGCTTAGCTACGAGTTTTAGATACGCTTGGGGGGGTCTGAGTTATGCTTTTGAAACTCAGCGAAATTTTCGGATTCACACTGTTATCGGAACATTGGCGATCGGACTCGGGCTATTTTTGCAACTGAAACCTGTAGAAATATCTGTGATCGGCGTCACCATTGGCATAGTTTTAGCAATGGAACTTTTGAATACGGCGATCGAATCTGTGGTAGACTTGACAGTCGGGCAATCTTATCACGAACTAGCCAAAATTGCCAAAGACTGCGGTGCCGGAGCGGTCCTGGTATCGGCAATGGCTGCGATTATCGTCGGTACTGCACTTCTGCTTCCTCCTTTGTGGGCAGTCGTTCAAATTGCGATCGCCCGTCTGTAACTTATTGGGCCCAGAAAATTTTAGGTTTTAGAGGATCAATTTGAGATTTTTAGTTTTATTCGTCTATATTGCAGCTATTTTTATCTTCGGCATCTATCTAAAATCTTGAAACCCTTGCTTTCAGGGAGCGAGTTAACCTAAAATCTAAAATCTAAAACCTAAAATCTAACTTAACCCGTGATTATAGTCATCGATAACTACGACAGTTTTACATACAATTTGGTACAGTATCTAGGAGAACTGGGTGCTGAGTTGCCGGTAGCAAGCGAAGTACAAGTCTACCGCAACGACCAAATTTCCTTAGCAGAAATTCGCCGATTGCAGCCTGCAGCAGTGGTGATTTCTCCAGGCCCGGGGCGGCCGGAAGATGCGGGAATTTCTCTGGAATTAATCAAAGAATTGGGGCCGACTGTACCCATTTTAGGCGTGTGCCTCGGACATCAAAGTATCGGTCAAGTATTCGGCGGCAAAATTGTTTCTGCACCCGTGTTGATGCACGGCAAAACTTCTCAGGTAGAACACGCAGGAGTCGGAGTTTTTCAGGGCGTGGAATCGCCGATGATTGCAACTCGCTATCACAGTTTGGTAATTGAAAAGCAGAGTTGTCCTGAAGTTTTGGAAATTACGGCTTGGGTTGAAGACGGAACGATTATGGGTGTGCGGCACCGGGAATATCCGCACATTGAAGGTGTACAGTTTCACCCGGAAAGTATTTTGACGACTTCGGGAAAACAATTATTGCGAAATTTCTTAGAAAGACTTTAGTTGAATTTATCTGAATTTGTAGGGTTCGCTCTTCTAGCACCTTACGGCGAGAGTAGGGTAAACATTTTCGCACCTGAACCGCCCCAAAAAGGATACAAGCCCCCCACTCCTGTCGTGGTGAACCCCAAATTTTAGACTCCTGTTCGAGATTCCAGATTCAATGCTACAAGTAAATCTAAAATCTAAAATCTAAAATCTAAAATCGACTGACGGTGTTTTGTGGTATAACAACAAACGACCAACACCCGACAACCCCAACCACAAGATGAAACGGCGACAATTAATACGTTACGCACAGACGGGTTTGCTAGCAGCTTTAGCAACTGGTTTACCATCTGGATGGGAAAGCTATCAAGCTCAAACTGCTGATTCTTTGTCGGTTCAGTGGTTGGGCCACACTTGCTTCTTGTTCGCCGGAGGCGGTGCGAGGGTGCTGGTGAATCCTTTTCGCCCCCTGGGCTGTACGGCAGGTTATCGATCTCCTAAAGTGCCAACAGATTTGATTCTGATTAGCAGTCGCTTGCTCGATGAAGGGGCGATCGACGGATTTGCGGGCAATCCCGGCCTTTTGTACGAACCGGGGGCTTACAGGTCTAACGGGCTGCGGATTCAAGGGATTCGGACCCAAAAAGACCGTGAGGGAGGAAGGCGATTTGGGGTCAATGTGGCTTGGCTGTGGCAGCAAGCGGGCGTTAAGATTTTACACTTGGGCGGAGTTGCTGGCCCGATCGGCATTGAAGAACAAATCTTGATCGGGCGGCCCGATGTAGTGCTGATTCCCGTGGGCGGCGGGCCGAAAGCTTACACTCCGGCGGAAGCGAAGCAAACTTTGCAACTTCTCAAACCGAAGATGGTGATTCCGACACATTTCAAAACCCAAGCCGCCGATGCTGCTGCGTGCGATTTGGTGCCGCTAGATGAATTCTTGGCGCTGATGGATGGTACGCCGGTGCGCCGATTGAATAATGACACGATTTCAATCAAATCTGCTGACTTACCCCAAAGTGGATCGGTGATTGAGGTTTTGAGTTACAGATTTAGCGGTTGATGCCCGATTTCTCAGCTTGCGTTATAGTAAGGAAGTTTTGGTCGATCGGGGATGCAAGAGAATTTTCTTGCTATCTTAGCCTCTGGCAACCTTGCCTTTTGTCGAGATTTGGCTAACATAACAATTCATGTTCACTGTTTTATCTCATAAGGAAATGCAAGCGCAATGAAAAATCAAAATTTACCTAGCTGGATGAAACAACTCACAGGTTTGGCAGGAGTAATCGGCGCTAGCGCGTTGATTGGTTTCCCGGCTTGGGCTCACATCACCTCCAACACCAATGTTGCTAATGCAACTCAAAGTCAACAAGTTCCAGGAAAAGTGAAGACCGCTGCTTCACCAGCACCAACTTCCGCTTCACCGGCATCAACTTCCGCTGCTAAGGATATTGTTGCTATTGCATCTGGCGACGCTCAATTCAAGACGCTGACAAAGGCTTTGGGAGCTGCTGGTTTGGTGACAACTTTACAAGGAAAAGGCCCTTTCACTGTTTTTGCTCCGACTGACGCGGCCTTTGCTGCTTTGCCAAAAGGAACTGTGGATGATTTGCTCAAACCTGCCAACAAAGCCAAACTTACTAAGATTTTAACTTACCACGTTGTTCCTGGTTCGGTTTTATCTACTAGCCTGAAATCCGGCGATGTGAAAAGTGTGGAAGGCAGCTCGCTGAACGTGGCTGTTAGCGCAGGCAAAGTTACTGTCAGCGGCGCTAATGTTGTGAAAGCTGATATCAAAGCTAGCAACGGCGTTATTCACGTAATTGATAAGGTGTTGATGCCGCCCGATGCGAAGTAAGACTAGCGGTTTTTGCATCAATTGATGTCAGATTCGGTGTTATTCACGAAATTGACAAGGTGCTGATGCCGCCCGATGCGAAGTAAGACTAGCGGTTTTTGCATCAATTGATGTCAGATTCGGTTAAATGAACGCGAAGTAAGGACACAACAATGTTGTGTCCTTATTTGTATGGCAGGAAATTCAGAATTAGAGCAGAAGGAAGAAGGAAAAAGGAAGAAGGAAGAAGCAATAAAATCTATCGTTTGAGCCATTAACAACGTCCCAACCGCCTTGGCGGTTGCTATAATATATAGCAATTCTTGCAGGAGTCGTAAATTTTTTACCCAACCCCAGCCCTCCCCTTATCAAGCTAAGTAGGTCGGCGGAAAAATCCATAAGTATGTAACAAAATATTAAGTCGAGTGACTGGACTTGAATTTAACAGGACTTACGCACGACCACTAGATATAGCGTACCGGGTTTAGAAATACCCATTGGATAGAGCGATAATATAAAATT
>NZ_JAUBPR010000213.1:0-5109 GCF_036700845.1 Microcoleus sp. S13_C5 | reverse complement strand
TAAATAGTCTAAATGAAAGCTCATTACTCTAACTGTATTGGTTGAGCTATTTTACACCATAAACTCAGGAGAGCCATCAACATCCCATTCTCAATCAGCGAGCGCTCAATGTCCAAAAGTAATGAATCGACAGCACTCAATGATTCTAGGTGTGTAAGTGTGTCGCCCATGCAAACAATGAGCTGCGCCTGTTCCTGAATATGTTGCGAGAAATTAAGCAGATCGTCGTGAATGGTACGAATGGAAAGATGTTTAGCGCGATCGCGTAACTCTGAAAGTAGGGCATCACAGAGATCTATAGCTACTACCGAAAAGCCTAATTGCGCTAAAGGAATAGATTGAAATCCTGAGCCTGCACCTAAATCAATGGCTAATCCTCGCGGTGCCGAGTCGAGGGCCAATTGACAAAAAAGAGCGTGATTTCGTTCGCTCGCTGCTTCAGGATTTCCTGACATCCAACTGTAAACGGCAGCAAGTTGCTGGTTATAGTGGTCTTGTGCTGTATTCATTATTATGCTAAGTTCGATCACTCGTTGAAAAGGAGCAAAATCATTCAACCAGATGGAAACTAAACCACCACTGTCGCCTTTTACGCGGGAAACTGCTAAAACTAAAGTTCAAATCGCAGAAGATGACTGGAATAGTCGCGATCCAAAACGAGTAGCTTTAGCTTACACCGAAGATTCACCGTGGCGTAACCCTGCCTAATTTTTCAGTGGCAGGTAACAAACCAAGGCTTTATTAAAACGAAAGTGGGCAACAGAACTAGACTACCGTTTGAAAAATGAACTGGGGAGTTTTACCGATCATCGAATTTCTGTGCGCTTTGAATAGCAGTGGTAGGATGGTCAGAGTGCGGATTTGTTCCTTGAAACAATCTCAGAATATCGAAGAAAAAGGGCAGAGGAAAGAAGAGAAATCCTCCCACTCTCCCACTCTCTCGCCTTGCTTTCGATAGCGAACCAGAGGAGCGCACTTGTATATCATTCCTATCTAACCGGATTTGATATAATTCATGTTTAGTGATCGCTTTTAATAACTTTTGTAAGTCGCTGTTAAAGCTTGCCTATTTGTTGATAATAGCAAATGTAACAATTCCTGGTTAAAATTTGTCGTAAACTTATCCGTAGCTAAAAAGTTACTATTGATTATTATGCAAAAGTATAACTTAAAAAAGCTGCAACATGGTTCAGACATTCGCGGTATCGCCATTGAAGGCGTTCCAGACGAACAGGTTAACCCCACCCCGGAAATGGCGACTATTTTGGGGCAAGGCTTTGTGAGTTTGCTGGTGCAAAAAGTCAATAAATCAGCGGCAGAATTAACAATCGCGATCGGGCGCGACAGCCGCCTATCCGGGCCAATCTTAAAGCAGGCAGTCATAGCGGGTATCACCTCAGTCGGCAGCCCAGGCTACGACTTTGAAATGGCTTCAACTGCAGCCCAAAGTTTGAGCATACATGAACAATTTTTAGAGGAGGCACAGTATTGCTCAAATACTGTGCTTGCTGCGTAAGTCCTGAATATTGCTATTTCCTTGCCGTAGCATTGGATCTGGGGTCTAAAGCGTCTCGCAACCCGTCGCCCAAAAGGTTGAAACCCAGAACAGTCAAGGTAATCAGCAAACCTGGAAACACGATCGTCCAAGGAGACGAAAGAGCGTATCCGCCTTTAAAAGCATCAGAAAGCATCGTCCCCAACTCAGGAACCGGCGGCTGTGCACCCAAACCCAAAAAACCCAAACCGGCAGCTTCTAGTGTCGCCGTACCAGTCGAAAGAGTTGCTTGTACAACTAGAGGCGCGAGACTTCCCGGCAAAATGTGGCGAAAAATAATTCGCAAGTCACTGGCGCCCAAGGCCTTGACAGCCAAAACAAATTCTTGTTCCCGCAGAGACAGCACCATACTGCGAGTTAAGCGGATGTAAATCGGAATTTGCACGAGGCTGACGGCGATAATTACACTTTCCAGGCTCGGCCCGGTGACGGTAACAACGCCGATCGCCAGTAAAATCGAAGGAAAAGCTAACAAAATATCGGCCAAAGTGCCGATCGCCATTTCCAGAAACCCCCTAAAATAGCCGGCCACCAGCCCCAAAAGCGCTCCCACAATTAAACCCGCACCCACAGAAACCAGGCTAACAAGTAAAGATATCCCCAATCCGTGCCACACCCGCACCAACAAATCTCGCCCCAAACCGTCGGTGCCAAACCAATGTTTAGCGCTAGGAGCCACCAAGCGCGACAAATAATCTCGATCAATCGCCGGATCGTAAGGGGAAAGTAGGGGGGCCAACAGTGCCGAGATCATCAGCGCTACAGTCAAAATTAAGCCGATTTTCCCCGAAGTCGATCGCCAAAATCGTTGAAAAGCTGGTTGTGGAAATACTAAGTTGTTATTCAATCTTCGATTTTCCATCTTTTGCTGTCACCAAAAAAACTGAGGA
Organism: Microcoleus sp. S13_C5; assembly: GCF_036700845.1. Taxonomy (NCBI): domain Bacteria; kingdom Bacillati; phylum Cyanobacteriota; class Cyanophyceae; order Oscillatoriales; family Microcoleaceae; genus Microcoleus; species Microcoleus sp. S13_C5. Next base: position 2,664 of record NZ_JAUBPR010000213.1, on the reverse strand, counting down.
CTTGGGCAACTATTAGGATAAATTAACGATCGCGATCGCAGAAATACGTTAACAGGACTTGCTCCAGGGAAACCAAAAACTCGGTGCGTGCATTACCGTCGATATCAAAGTCGCATTTGTCCCCCCAAATGCCCAATGCCTGAGCTCTTCCTTAAAGACCCTTTAAGATGATAGAGAACAAGATAAATTTAAAAGCACAATGACATCAACCTTACTCAAAACCTCAGCTCGATCGCCCCTCAACGCCCCAACAATCCGCCATTTCCCCAACGGCCTCACCGTTATAGCCGAACACTTGCCGGTCGATGCTGTTAACCTCAGCGTGTGGCTCAATTTAGGCTCAGCCGTCGAACCAGACGACATTAACGGCATGGCTCACTTTTTAGAACACATGATTTTTAAGGGAACTCCGAGCATTCCCAGTGGCGAATTTGAGCGCGCGATCGAGCAACGCGGCGCTGTCACCAATGCTGCCACCAGCCAAGATTACACTAACTATTACATCACCACAGCTCCTAAAGATTTTGCCGAACTAGCTCCCCTGCAAGTCGATGTGTTGCTCAACGCCAGCATTCCCGACGACGCCTTCGATCGAGAACGGCTGGTAGTCTTAGAAGAAATTAGACGATCGGAAGACAATCCCCGCCGCCGCACCTATCAGCGATCGATGGAATTAGCGTTTGAAGTCCTGCCCTACAAGCGACCGGTACTCGGCCCGACTGCGGTAATCGAACAGTTGACAGCCCAACAAATGCGGGATTTCCACAGCAGCAGATATCACCCAGGGGCCATGACAGCCGTAGCTGTAGGCAATTTGCCAGTCGAGCAACTAATAGAAATTGTCGCAGACAGTTTTGCAGCAAAAAGCACATCACAAAACAACAAAATAGATTTGTCTACTGTCAGCAACTTTCATCCAGAACCCCAAATCCTGAACTACGGCCAAGAATCGCCGTTTACAGAAACAGTCCGCCGCGAATTTGTAGACTCTGCCCTTCAGCAAGCCCGACTGATCGTGATGTGGCGAGTACCAGGTTTCATGGAAATGTCCGAAACTTATGCCCTGGACGTTTTGGCGACAATATTGGGTCACGGCCGCACAACTCGCTTGGTTCAGGATTTGCGCGAAGAAAAAGGGCTAGTGTCGTCAATTTCGGTCAGCAACATGACTCAGCGACTCGGCGGCGTATTCTCAATTTCCGCTCAACTACCGACAGAAAACTTGGCAGCAGTGGAAGCAGCCATCGTCCAACACATCCGCACTCTCCAAACTGAACTGGTGACAGATGCCGAAATTTCCCGCATCCGCACTCAAGTAGCAAATCGGTTTATCTTTGGTAACGAAACTCCGAGCGATCGAGCAAGTTTGTACGGTTACTATCAGTCGATGGTAGGAGATATCGCTCCCGCCCTCAACTATGCCGCCTGCATCCAAGCTCAGACTGCCGAGGATCTCCGAGAAGCCGCCGTCAAATATCTGTCTCCCGACGCAATGGGTGTTGTGGTAATTCGCCCGGACGAAGCATAAATCTGACTTCGCCTCAACAGGGCAATTCTGCCATCCCTCTGCTTTTGAGGCATCCAACAGCATTCGGAATTCGGCAGAAACAATGTCAACGCGCACCAGGGATTTTTAGTCAATAGTGCGTGAAATTCGATCGGCTCGCGCCTTGAAGGTTTTGTAGCAAATAATTAATATGAAGCCTTTAAGGTACGTGCGATCGGCAAAATTACCGTAATTTTATGAGACGAGAAACTGGGAATTATTGACGAGTCAGCAATTTAGTCTAGGGAAACCGGATCGATCGGCGATCGTAATTCTAAAATCTAAAATCTAAAATCTAAAATCGATTGAGCAGCAAAAATACGGTAATTTTATGAGACGATCAACTGGGAATTATTGACGAGCCAGCAATTTAGTCTAGGGGAACCGGATCGATCGGCGATCGTAATTCTAAAATCTAAAATCTAAAATCTAAAATCGATTGACAGGGCACGCAAGCATGAAATTACAAAACTTTCTCAACTCACAAATTAGGTACGATGCCAAAGCAATTGCTGCAGACGACGAACTCAGTGGCCAAATTCAAAGCCGCCTCATTGACCTGGGTTTACTGAAACCTCCCGTAGACGGAATTTTTGGCCCTCTCTCTACCGCCACCCTCCACCGATTTCAAACTCTGATGAAGTGTGGCGAAGCGGGTTTTTTGGGAGCAGTCACAGCCAAAAAGCTGATTGAAACAAAACCAGAGGAGATTCCCACAAATCCCCTGATCCTGAAAACGCTCAGAGACACCATTTTTAAATCAAAACCGCTGGCGTCTTCTCAACTTCAGGACTCGGAAAAACAAGTAATACCAGCGGGAAAAGAGTTTGAGATCCTGGCTTTTGCTCCGGCTCGCGGTCACATCAGAGTTGCTCTCCGCAACGAGTCTTTCAAAGGTTCAGGAATTTGGTATGTTTTCGGAGCACACGCTCAAATTACTCAGGACAGCGTTCTATTTTATCCCAAACCGAATCCCCCAACTGTCAGACTGGGTATTCCTTATCACTCGCAAATGGATAACTTGAATAATCCTACAGGTTCTTGCAATGTAACTTCATTAGCGATGTGTATGGACTTTTTGAAGGTGCCACGGCGCCAACAAACCGGGCAATATGAAG
>NZ_JAUBPR010000212.1:0-5198 GCF_036700845.1 Microcoleus sp. S13_C5 | reverse complement strand
TTTTGGCTGGCATACATTCTAACTAATGATCGCTTATCTTATATTTCTATTATACAATCTAGCTGCGTATCAGCTTACGATGGAGGTTTGGTGGATCGGTTCGTATACTAAACCAGCGGAAATGTCGATTGCCATCGCAACTACTTTTGTCGTCGTTTTCTTGTTGACTCGCACGGAAGGTTTTCGCAAAACTCAAGACATCCGCTGGCTAGATGCTGCAATCGATACCGTAGAAGCGATCGCCATCGGCATTGTCTGCGCGGCTTTTGTCCTATTTTTGCTCAGGGAAATTACCCCGGAGACTCCGCTGCAAGAAACTTTGGGGAAAATCATCTTTGAAGGTCTGCCGTTTGCGTTGGGAGTAGCCCTGGCCAACGGTTTCTTGAGCGGCGAGCGCTATCAAAGTTCCGACAGCGAACAGCAACCTACCATTAATCCAACTGTAGCAGATATCGGCGCTACTTTAATCGGCGCGATGATCATTGCTTTCAATATCGCCCCAACTGACGAAATTCCCATGCTAGCGGCAGGTATTTCGCCACCTAGGCAATTAGCAATTATCGCCGCCTCGCTGCTAATTTCCTACGGTATTGTATTTGTAGCAGGCTTTACTTATCAAGCAAAACGGCAGCAGCAGCAAGGGCTTTTTCAGCGTCCCCTCAGCGAAACTGTCATGGCCTATTTAGTGTCGCTGGTGGCTTCTGCATTTATGATGTTTTTCTTCCACAAACTCAGTTTTGACGACCCGTGGTCAATTTGGTTGAACTATACGTTAGTATTGGGATTGCCCGCGACTATTGGCGGCGCCGCAGGGAGGTTGGCGGTATGAGTGAAAGTAATAACGAACAGCAACCAAAAAGAAATCCTGCTGAATGGGTGACATTTGCGATCGCCTGCTCGATCCTTTCTATCCTCATCGGACTCGTACTCTACAACTGGCTGACTAAAAAACAGGAACCTCCGATTATTTCTGTCACTCGCAACACGCCTATTCGCGAAACTCAAGGGCAATTTTACGTGCCGTTTACAGTAACTAACACGGGTGGCGAAACGGCCGAATCAGTGCAAATTATTGTCGAACTGCGCGTCAACGGCGAAGTCTTGGAATCCGGCGATCAGCAAATTGATTTTTTGTCAAGCGGCGAAACTCAAGAAGGAGCTTTTATCTTCAGCCGTAACCCCAGTCAAGGTGAGTTGATTGTGCGATCTAGCAGTTATAAACTACCTTAACTAGGTTTTTTCACATGGAATCCCACATTCAGTCATATCTGCGGTTTGCCGCCAGCAGCCGCCAGCGCGATACCGAACAAATCGGCCCGTTCCTCGCCACCTTCAGCCGCAGCAGCGATAACCCATTTCTCAACTACGCCATTCCCGACAACAGCGCCGCACCTTCTCGCGCCGATGTCACCGCCCTAATTTCGGCCTACGAAGGGCGCGGGCTGCAGCCTAGGCTGGAGTACATTGCGCGGCTGGCACCGCTGGTAGAGGCGGCATTAACCGCTGCTGGATTCGCCGTTGAAGGCCGCCTCCCGCTGATGGTATGCAATCCGGGTACAGAAAAAGCCCTTCCCCTCCCGGAGAATATCGAGCTCGTTGTGCCAACTTCTGACAGCGAGATCCGGGATACCGTCACCGTCCAACACGAGGCTTACGGGGCTTTTCCCCCAAGCTTCGAGGACGTTGAACGCCTGCGCGAAAGCATGGCAATGGGCGGGATTGCAGTTTTGGCGCGCGACGCCACAACGGGGGAACCTGCAGGGGCGGGACAGTTGACGGTGCCGGGGGAGATGACAACCGAGATTGCGGGGATTGGCGTGCGCGCGCCTTTCCGCCGCCGCGGCATTGCCGGGGCCCTCACCGCGCGGTTGCTGCAGGAGGCTTTCGCGGCGGGCGTCTCTGTGGCTTTTATCACGCCCGGACATGATGAGGAAGCGCGCATATACAGCCGTGCAGGTTTCGTCCCCGTTGGTGAAATTCTCCACATTTCGCGATCGCCCGTTTAAGTAGGTTTATAGTGAGGACTTTAGTCCTCCACTTAATTTAATTAAGAACTAAAGTCTTTAGTACAAACAATTTTTTGAATGTCGCTCGGATTTCATGCAATAAATTGTTTGAGATTGCTAGATTAGGACTCAGACAAAAAAAAAACCGGTTTCTGATAAAAATCGCGGCTTCTCCGTTGAGATATTAAAGCAGAAACCGGGTTAAATGCCCCTCGTGCGTCCAGGACTTTATATCCTATCGCTTCACGGCATTGTTTTCCCACTTCCAAACACAGCTAGAAATCAAATTCGTGCAGATATGAGCCGTAATTGGGACTAACAAATTCCCAGTAGCTAAAACACTGTAACCCAACAGCAATCCGACAGCCGTTGCCCAAACAGCATAAGGCCACTGATCCATGCCTCCCAAGTGCAAAATGCCGAAACAAAAACTCGATAAAACTAAACTGGTAACATTCAATCCCAAAGCAGACAGCATCACGCCTCGAAATAGCAATTCTTCGCTAAGTCCCGGCAGCAGTCCCAGCCAAATCAAATCCGGCCAAAACAAAGGTTTGAGAACTACTTCCAAGTAAACATCCGCACTCCGGCGATAACCTGGCCAGAGGTGATAAACGATCGCACTGCCACCTGTAATTGCCAGTCCGATCGCACATCCTTTGAGCAAGTCGATTCCTATCAATTTGACTGGCAAAAGCGATACCGATCCAAATAGCAACCACAATTTAGCTACCGCCAGCAACATAATTGCTGTCACGCCCATTGCTACTAAAACTTGGGTGCGCGTCAAGGGTTCAATTTCAGGATTTTCGGGAATTTTTTCTGCCACTTAATCACTTTTAGATTTGAGGTTTGAGATTTTAGAGTTATTTAGTTGAGTCAGACAAACAACGCAGGGAGGAGATGTCTGCACCCAAGGAAGCTGGACTGATGCCGGATCGCAAAGCGACCAAAACTCCGATCGCCTCTAAATATGAGTTTACCTGCAAAGCTTTGATTCCGACTTTTTCTGGAGTCGCCTGCATCTGGGTTTTGTTGTCGCCGACAGCGATGATTTGTACGGACGATCGCCCACTCAAACTCAGAATAGCACTGCCGCCGCAGGCTGTGGCGGGTATTACCACCGCATCGACTCGATCGGCGGTAATTGATAATTGATTCTGCTGCTGGCTTTCTGGCGCTACGAATTGGGGAGCTTTGCTGAGGCCGACCAGCACGCAAGGTAGGAAAGTATAGCCGATTTCCTCAGCAGCAGATCGCGGGGACAGGTGCGGATCGAGGGGAAGCGCTGACAACGCGGGGGCGTGGGCGCAGGGGATTTTAAACGTCCTGACGACGAGGTGGCTGATTACAGCTTCCGCGCCGGCGAGGGGGTCAACTCCTTTGCCGCGGCGGTAGTTTTCGAGGGCGAGGCTGCCTTCATCGTCTGGAAATCTGGCCACAACTGCGATCGCCTCTACTTTTGCTTGTTCGATCAATTTTTCCGCAGCGCGCAATAAACTGTCTGGATTGCCGATCGTCCCCCAGGATGCCCCAGATTCGGAAATACGCAATTCTACTTGCAGAGGGCGATCGGTTAAAACACAATCGGTTATATTCAAACCCAATGTAGCTCTAGCAGCATCAACGGCTTGCAAGTGCCGCAACTGCAAGTCTGGTTCAATGCCGGCATCGAGGATTAAGCCGATGCGATTTTGATGTACCGGTTGCAGGCCCCAGCATCCGGCAGCAAATTTGTCAAGGGCGTAACCTTCAACGTAGAGAGCGTTAGGTATCGGCCAATAAAGTTGAGCGCCGTTGAGGACGTTGGGGTGAGTGATCAGGGTGTCTGAAATTTGGGCGATCGCCCTAGCCACCGGCAGCGCATCTCCTGCAAACCCACCAATCGAGGCTCCAACGCCTGTGGGGACTATCAAAACCACTGTCAAAGGGCGGGGGTTCACGGTGTTGCGGGGGATGCTTCCACGAGCACGTAGCCTTCTACCACAGCCTTTTGCCGATCGACATCCACGTCTGTGACTGCCCACCGCAGGGGTTCGCCGTACTTTTGCAGCTCAATTTCAATAGCCGAGTGCAGTTGCTCGGCGGTATCGTGGAGGTCAACTTCTGCGGAAATGAAATGGGTGGTCATAGGGCGATCCATAGTGGTTTTACCGCTAACGGTACTTAGCTCAATTTTAGCTTAGTCCTAGGATTTACCGAATTGGCGATCGTACACAATGTCTTCTTTTTCTGTTTCTATCTTCAAGTTCGATCGGGGATAAGCAACACACAGCAACACATAACCTTCTGCCTGAAGTTCGGGACTAACGCCCATGCCATCAACTTGATCGACTTGACCCTCAATAATTTTAGCAGCGCAAGTAGTACAAACCCCCGCATTGCAAGAACTCGGCAACTCAATGCCGGCGGCGTTGGCGGCGCGGAGAATTTGTTTATCTTCGGGTACTTCTACGGTATAGGTAGTGCCTTGGTGGATCAATTCAACAGTGTAAGTCTTAGACATATTTCAATTATTGGTTTTAATTCCCCAATTGGAATTTACGCTAGATTTGGAAACAAAGCAATCAGTATTTTACCGCTGTTTGTGCTTTTGTGCAATTTTACAACTGCATTTTTTATTGATAATTTTTTTTATTAAATGGCTGGGCGAGCGAGTGGCATTTTGTCAATGACTTTTTCACAATTTATTACAAGCCTCACGGCGGAACTGTGCCACAAAGCACTTATACCTAACTAATTTTTGGCTTCAAGCCAACAACTCATCAACCGCCACACTAAAACCAGGCAGCACTAGCTGAGTGCTGACTGTAGAACCCAAGTTAAAAGTTAACTTTTGAGTTTGAGTCATTATCAATATCCAGCGACTTTCTGGAAAAACCATCCAAACTTCCAGACAACCCGAATCTAAATATTCTTGTGCTTTCAGAAAAATTTCTTCCGCAATATCAGTAGGAGAAACTATTTCAGCAATTAACGGCGGACTTTGAGGCAAAGTAGGAACATCGCCATATTCAGTAACAAGTTCAGGAGTCAGATAAGCTACATCAGGGCGGCGCACTCGCCTGTCAGTACGACAAGGAACTTCTGTATACACTTCGCCGCCTTGTCCGCTAGATATAGCATTTCTTAGAAAGATGAGGTATAATATAACTAACTTAAACGGAGTGAAAAATATAGAAGTTCAAAATG
>NZ_JAUBPR010000032.1:44527-57585 GCF_036700845.1 Microcoleus sp. S13_C5 | reverse complement strand
ACTTCTTTGAACACAACTTGATATTTTTTATTATATCATATTAGTTGTTTGTGTAATTAATTTTGTTTGACTACTTATACTATTCCTAGAGTGACAGAAAAGGGGTATATGAAGGTTGACCGAAGAAAAAGACAGCCACACCACCCAATTAGAGTTGGTTGAGACTGTCCTTTCTTAAAAGTGTATATCTAACTCCGGGCGATCGCCAAAATCAAGGAGACAGCCGCCACACCTTAATCGTGTCGTCAAAACTGCCACTGATCAGAGTTTTGTCCTGAGGATTAAAAGCCAATTCCACCCAAGTAGAATGACCCTTCAGCGTGCCCGCCATTTCACCGGAACCCATCCGCCACAGCTTGATAGTCCCGCTCAAATCGGCGCTGGCCAGCTTGTCTCCGTCGGGACTGAAAGCCAAGGACTTAACCTTGTCGGAATGCCCGATTAAAGTCCGCAGTAGAGAACCGTTGGGCTGCCGGGACTGATTATTTGCGCTGATATCCCACAACTTCACCGTCTTGTCCCAACTGCCACTGGCGAGAGTTTGACCGTCCGGGCTGATGGCCAGAGACCAAACGCCCTCGGAATGACCCCAAAGAGTTTCTTTCAATTCCCCAGTCTGCCAGTTCCACAGGCTGATCTTACCGTCGCTGCTGCCGATCGCCAAAGTTTCTTGATCGGGACTGAAAGCCACCGACTGCACCTCGTCAAAAACCCGCTTGAGAGTTTCCAACTCCGCCCCGCCTTCGACTTGCCACAACTTCAAAGTTTTGTCCTTACCGACACTTGCCAAGGTCTGGCTGTCGGGACTGAAAACTACCGAGAACACGCCGTCTTGGTGGCCGTCCAAAGTCTGAATTAACCTGCCAGAATAGAAATTCCACAATTTTATCGTACCGTCAGCGCCGCCGCTGGCGATCGTCCTGCCGTCGGGACTGACGGCCACGGACCACACCGGCCCCAAATGTCCTGCTAAAACCTTGAGCAGCTTGCCGTGACGCTTGTGCAGCAGGTGAATTGTGCCGTCGTTGTTCCCGCTGACTATCACGCGGCCCTGGGGAGCAACTGCTACCGCCCAAACCGGGTTTTTGTCTTGATCCGCCAGAGTCCGCACTGCGGGTCGGGAGTGCGATGCCTCACCGTTGAAATCCTGCATCGGGGGCGGATTGAACCGAATTTCGGGAATGGTAGAAACAGGTTCAGAAGAAGTGAAAGCCTGCGGTGCTGGAGATGGCAAGCGAATACCCAGCACTACGGACAGCAGGGCAACCGCACTTGCTCCCCACATGGCTAAAGTCCACTTGGGTTTGCTGAGAATCACGTCTACTGGTGCCGGGCCGTATTTCATGTCTGTGAGAATTGCCTCGGTCGATCGATAGCGTTTTGATGGTTCTCGCTGCACCATTTTATCCAGAATGCGGCCGAGTCGCCCCGAAACTGGTACTTTCAAATAATGCCTCCAGGCCCAACTGTCGGCTTTGATGTCAAACAAATCAAAGGGCGACATTCCCGTTAACAAGTGAATGCAAGTGACGCCCAAACTGTAGATGTCGCTGCTCTTAATCGCTTGGCCTTTAATTTGTTCCGGGGCCGCGTATTCGGCAGAACCTGTCACCGTTTCTGTTTTCAGCGGCCCGCTATTAGCCGGAATTGCCGCACCGAAATCGACTAAAACTAGCCCAGAGGCACTTTCCTGAGACACGGAATGTAAATCCTCTTTCCCTGCCAAAGCTGGGGATGCTTGGGGAGTTTTGCGGTGAATAATATTGGACGGTTTGATATCTCCGTGAATCAGTTGATGTTCGTGAACAAATTGCAGGACTGGCAACAATTCGCTCAGCAGATACCAAATTTGAATTTCTTTAACAACACCTTTTTCTGAAAGCCGATCGGCTAAATTACGGCCTTCGATGTATTCTTGCACTAAATACTGGCAGCCTTCGACTTCAAAAGATGCCAGCAGTTTCGGTATTTGGGGATGTTTCCCCAACTCGTCGAGAACTGAGGCCGAGCCGCGAAATGTCCGGTTTAAGTGGTTTTGACCGTCCGCGGCTGCTGCTGGGCCGCAGAACTGTTGAATGACGCAGCGGGGTTGCGAAGGTTGGTCTTCATCGACGGCTAAGAAGGTGCGGCAAGTGAGACTTGGACCGAGGGTGTGAAAGACTCGGTAGCGACCTTTTAGCAGCAAGTTGGACTCGCAACTTTTGCAGACTGTCGCGCGATCGAGATTTTGGGGATTCTGGCAATGGGGATTAGTGCAGTAACTCATTTGTCTTTCCGCTGGAGACCCCCGTCCGACATACAAAGCTGGTGGGGGAGGAAAGCGGGGCGGTGCGTGCCGCTTCCTGTGGACAAATTAAATAATTGGAATCTTTGCTTGATCATAATTGTTTCCCAGATTTTCGCCACAATTGCTTCGGTCGATCGCGCGTAAATAATTGCTGACTTTCCTGCGAGCGAGGTTTAATAGGTCGATCGATTGCTCGTGCGAGCGATCAGCGGGATTCGCTGTTACCGAATTACGTTATACTGTCATTGCGAATACTTTCAGTGCGATCGCAACAAACCAAAGCAATCGCGAGGCCTTGCCAAATATCCGGGATTCTTTGTTCTATGGAGTGAATCTAAAACTTCAAATTTCCCATCTCAAATCGACTAACAGATTAAAACGTAGGCAACTTTCGCTCAACTAACTACTAACTTTTAACTATTACTTATGCCGTTAATTCGTGTTCCCAAACCTTGGGAAATTCTAGAACCCCAAATTACCCCAGAAACAGCCTTTCTCAACCGTCGCCGCTTCATGACAAATTTAATTGGCGCCGGCGTGACAGCTTCGCTGCTGCCGCTGACAGGCTGCCAAAGCAATGCTAGCTCAAAAACGGCTCTGGATCAAAGCTCAACCCAAGCATATTCGGGATTGAGCCGGAATCCCGCCTTTGCAAAAGTTGATCGAGCGATTACCGACGAAGCCTTAGCTACAAAATACAACAATTTTTACGAATACGGCGGCACAAAATCTATTTGGCAAGCCGCTCAAGCTTTGCCAACAGAAAACTGGAAAGTAGAAGTAGGCGGTTTAGTAAAAAATCCCCGCACTTATGATATTGATGACCTCTACAAGAAATTTCCTATCGAAGAACGAGTTTATCGATTTCGCTGTGTAGAAGCCTGGGCGATGGTAGTTCCTTGGGTCGGATTTCCCATGAAATTGCTGATGGCCGATGTCGAACCGCAATCGAAAGCTAAATTCGTTCGCTTTACCTCATTTTACGACCCCAAAATAACTCCCGGCCCCGGTTTGATGTCGCAATTTTATCCTTGGCCTTATACCGAAGGTCTCCGAATTGAAGAAATGGCGAACGATTTAGCATTTTTCGCCACAGGCTTGTATGGCCGAAAGCTACCAAAACAAAATGGTGCGCCACTGCGGCAAGTGATTCCTTGGAAATACGGTTTTAAAGGCGCAAAGTCGATCGTTAAAATTGAATTTGTAGAAAAACAGCCCGCCACTTTTTGGAATACAATCGGCCCCAACGAATACGCCTTTGAAGCAAATGTGGAACCCGACAAGCCGCACCCCAGATGGTCGCAGGCCAGCGAACGGATAGTGGGCCCCGGTAACAGTTGGTCGTGGGAAACTCGCCCAACTTTGCCCTATAATGGTTACGGCGAATATGTGGGGAGTTTGTACAGTTAATTGACGGATTTCCCCTCGTTTCCCCTCGTTTCTAGGCTCTGCCTAGGAACGCATATCCGGAGGATCTGCCTCCTTATTCCCGCGAGCCAGAGCCTCCAATCCCCTCGTTTAGATGCGAAATATGAAATGTGCGATCGCAGTTTAGCTTTTCCATTTTTACCCGTTGCCTAAATTCCCGATTTCATCGAACAAAGCAGAACAGTCGGACAGTCGGACAGCGGGCGGCTGTGCGTTTATTTCGGCAAAGAATTAGAGATATTTTGCCGGTTCCAAGTTAACGCAAAAATCAGACTGTAGTTTAAAATTTAGCCAATTAACTTAAATTACATCAGCGTTAATCGGCGGTTAAAAAAATCTTTAATTTCGATATAAAATCAATGGACAAACTCCTGCACTCTCTGCCAAACTCGCTCCAATAAATCTGGCGTGCTAACATCAAACCATTCAATTTCAGGATAAGCACGAAACCAAGTCCGCTGTCTCTTCGCAAATTGCCGCGTGTGCAAAATTGTTAATTCTTTGGCTTTTTCAAGCTTAATGTCGCCAGCCAAATATTGTTTCATTTCCTGATAACCCAGCGTGTTCAACAGTGGCAAGTCGCAGCCGTATTTTTTACACAAATATTCTAATTCAGCAATCCAGCCCTGTTCTAGCATTTGTTCGGTGCGCTGTTTGATACGATCGACCAAAACATCGATCGCGCAATCCAAGCCAATTTGTAAAATAGGATAATTGGGAGGGTTTTCGCCCTGCTGTTCGGAAATAGGGCGACCGGTGACATAAAATACTTCCAGTGCTCTTAAAGTTCTTACTGGGTCATTGAGGTGAATTTTCTCAGCCGCAAAGCGATCGACCTGCTGCAACATCGCGTAACATTGAGATTGTCCGAGTTCCGCAAGTTGCGATCGCAATTCGGGCATCGGTGCTACCCTCGGAATTTTTAAACCGCGCACGATCGATTTAATATATAAGCCCGTCCCTCCAACCAAAAACAGAGGAGGAGACAGCGGAAAATCGACATCAGAAATTAATTTTTGAGCTTGCTGCTGGTACTCTGCTAGCGTCAGAGTTTCTGTGGGAGCGCAGATGTCAATTAAGTGATGCGGTACACAAGTGCGATCAACCGCCGTCGGTTTTGCGGTTCCGATGTCAAATTCGCGGTACACTTGACGGGAGTCCGCACTCAGGATCGAGGATTGCAGTCGCCCCGCCAAAGCCAAAGCCACTCCCGACTTCCCAGTCGCCGTCGCCCCGCAAATCGTAATTAATCTAGGCATAAGCTGTCGCACATTTCCCTATAAAAACTCTCAAATCCTCTCCTATCAATGCTTTCGCCTCTCTCCATCCACGGATTCACCGCGATCGGCCTGGGTAGTCCTCCAGCAATCTCAAAACTATTCCCCTCCCTCCCCCCGATAAATTTCCCTTCAGAAAGCCCTAGCATCGCCTTTAACGGTTTTATGCTATAATTTTAGGAGTTTTCCTATTTTAGAAGCTTTCGGGGCTTTAGGCCTCATTATTGGAGCTATTTTTGTATGACCAGCAGCTACAGCGCCGACCAGATTCAAGTTCTCGAAGGTCTCGAAGCAGTCCGTAAACGGCCGGGGATGTACATCGGTACCACCGGCCCGCGAGGACTCCACCATCTAGTTTACGAGGTTGTGGACAATTCCATAGATGAGGCGCTGGCTGGCCACTGCACTCACATCGAGATTGACATCAACGCTGACGGTTCCGTTACCGTGACAGACGACGGCCGGGGTATTCCCACTGGCATCGTTGCCAAGACTGGCAAATCGGGAATAGAAACAGTAATGACTGTACTCCACGCCGGCGGTAAATTTGGCGGTGGTGGCTACAAGGTTTCTGGAGGATTGCACGGTGTAGGTATTTCTGTTGTTAACGCGCTGTCCGAGTGGGTAGAAGTGACAGTTTGGCGCGACCAAAAAGAACATTTACAGCGCTACGAAAGAGGCAATCCAGTTACTGAACTTACTGTCAAGCCCAACAAAGGCACTCGCACCGGCACTTCAGTTTCTTTCTTGCCAGATACTCAAATATTTAGCACTGGCATTGAATTTGATTACACTATACTCGCCGGGCGCTTGCGAGAATTGGGTTACTTGAATGCGGGCGTGAGAATTACCTTTAGCGACCACCGTTTGGAACTGCTTAAAAGTAGCGAACCTCGCATCGAAACATACTGTTATGAGGGCGGAATCAAGGAATATATCGCCTACATGAACCGCGACAAGCAGCCTCTGCACGAAGAAGTGATCTATGTGCAAGGAGAACGCAACAACGTGCAGATAGAAGTGGCTTTGCAGTGGTGCGTTGATGCTTTTAGCGACAATGTTCTCGGTTTTGCTAACAACATTCGGACGATCGACGGTGGCACCCACTTAGAAGGTTTGAAGGCTGTTTTGACGCGGACGATGAATTCGATCGCTCGCAAGCGCAACAAAATCAAAGAAAACGAGCCCAACCTCGCCGGCGAAAACGTTCGCGAAGGTTTGACAGCAGTCATTTCGGTCAAAGTCCCAGACCCGGAATTTGAAGGTCAAACTAAAACTAAGCTAGGAAATACAGAAGTTCGGGGAATTGTCGATTCCTTGGTAGGCGAAGTATTGACAGAATATTTGGAGTTTCGCCCCCAAGTAGCTGACGCTATTTTGGAAAAAGCAATTCAGGCATTTAAGGCCGCTGAAGCCGCCCGTCGCGCCCGCGATTTAGTGCGCCGAAAATCAGTCTTAGAATCGTCTCCTTTGCCTGGAAAATTAGCGGACTGTAGTTCCAGAGACCCTGCGCTGTCTGAGATATACCTGGTGGAAGGGGATTCTGCAGGCGGATCGGCAAAACAAGGGCGCGATCGCCAATTCCAAGCAATCCTGCCTTTGCGCGGTAAAATTCTCAACATTGAGAAAACAGACGATGCCAAAATCTACAAAAATAACGAAATTCAGTCGTTAATTACGGCCCTGGGTTTGGGCATCAAAGGCGAAGAATTCGACCCGGGTCAATTGCGGTATCACCACATCGTAATTATGACTGACGCTGACGTAGATGGTGCTCACATCCGCACGCTGTTGCTGACTTTCTTCTACCGCTATCAGCGCGCACTTGTAGACCAAGGTTACATCTATATTGCTTGTCCTCCTCTCTATAAAGTGGAACGGGGACGCAATCATTACTACTGTTACAGCGATCGCGAAATGAACAATCTCATCCGCAATGAATTTCCGGCGAATGCTAACTACACCATTCAGCGGTTCAAAGGTTTGGGGGAAATGATGCCGACACAGTTGTGGGATACGACGATGAACCCAGAAACTCGGACGCTGAAACGGGTGGAGATTGAAGACGCTGCAGAGGCCGATCGCATCTTTACGATCTTAATGGGCGATCGTGTCGCCCCCCGCCGCGAATTCATCGAAACCTACGGCCCCAAACTCAACCTCCTCGACTTAGACATCTAAACTAATCATTAGTCCTGAGTCGTTAGCTAGCAGCTAATGGCTGAGAACTAATGACTAAACTTTTGCGGCCCTGATGCCTTCTGCCCTTTCGGGCGATCGGGCATCAGGGCCGTTTGATGTTTCTAGGTTTTGTTATAAAAATTAATACAATCTCTCATCAAATCGATCTAAGGTAAACACTTAGGTAAATTTTAGATTTTTGGCGCATCCATCAGCTACCACAAAAATAGAAGGTTGGACAAATATAGCATGAGCATCAATTTAGCGACCAAATTGCGTGAGGGAACGAAAAAGTCCCACACAATGGCAGAAAACGTCGGTTTTGTCAAGTGTTTTTTAAAAGGCGTTGTAGAAAAAACTTCTTACCGGAAGTTAGTAGGAAACCTCTACTTTGTCTACTCGGCAATGGAAGAGGAAATGGAACGCCAAAAGCAGCATCCGGTTGTTTCAAAAATTTACTTTTCTGAGTTGAATCGCAAACAAAGCTTAGAGCAAGATTTATTTTACTACTACGGTGCGAATTGGCGGGAACAAGTAGCCCCCTCAGCCGCAGCAAAAGCTTATGTGGAGCGAATTCGCGAGATTTCGGCGACCGCACCGGAACTGTTAGTAGCTCACTCTTACACCCGCTACCTTGGCGATTTATCCGGCGGACAAATCCTGAAGGGAATTGCCCAGCGCGGGATGAATCTTTCCGAGGGAGAAGGCACTGCTTTCTATGAATTCCAGGAGATTCCTGATGAAAAAGAATTCAAAGCTAACTACCGTCAAGCAATGAATGAACTGCCGATTGACGAAGCAACAGCAGAGCGAATTGTTGACGAAGCTAATGCAGCTTTTGGCATGAACATGAAGATGTTCATGGAGTTAGAAGGCAATTTGATTAAAGCAGTCGGTCAGATGCTTTTCAATACCCTGACGCGGAAGCGCGGTGGTGGCAGTACCGAATTGGCTACTGCTGATTGAGTTAAAGCTCACTGGGGATAATTTGAGCCTCGTTTAAGAGGAAAAACTTAAATCCTGGGGGTTTGATGGCTGCTTTTACAGTCACCAAAGCTCCGGGATTTTGCATTGCGGGCGATCGACTTTTTCTAGAAGAAGGAAGAAGGAAGAGGGAAGAAGGAAGAAGGAATTAAGAACGTCGTAAACGTCAAAACGGTTCCCACAACTTACAACTAAGCTGGTGTGCATTTAATTTTCACAATCCTGTTTATTGAAACTCTTGTGGGGTGGGCATCCTGCCCGCCCAAAAAATTTAATTTAAATGCAGAACAACTATCACCTTCCCACGCCACGATCAGGAGGCTCCTCGTCCGGGACAGGCAAAGAACTCGGCCTTAACTGCCGCTCCAAATACTTGCTCAAAGCGTAAGCGATATCCCCACGAGTCATCGGCTTCAAAGGATTAATCTTATTAGTTGCGATATCAATATTAACAAACCCTTCATAAAGTGCAGTAGCCATAGACTTTCTAGCCCAACTAGGAATATCGCCTGCATCTGGATACTTAGCTAAAATTTCGGAAATGCTGGGATCTGGAAACTGAAAAACCCCGTAAGCTTGAGCAAAAATCGCCAAAGCTTCAGCGCGAGTCACCCTTTGATTTGGGAAAAACATTCCGTCGCGATATCCACTCATCGTTCCCGTTTTCAAAGCAGTTTGAATCGCACTGTAAGCCCAGTAACTCTTCGGTACGTCCGGCAATTCAATATCCGGTTTTTGAGCTGTTTTTCGCCGTTCCAAACCAAAAGTTTTTACTAAAATCATCGCCAAGTCGGCGCGACTGACAAGGCCCTCAGCATTAAAATTGCCACTGGCATCTTTATTCATCAATCCTGCACTCACAACCCGATCGATCGGGTCAATTATTTGTTGAGATTGAACCGCCATTGGCACTCCTTGCGCTAGCGCGATCGCCAAAAAAATACTCACTAACTTTTTCACGATTTTAATCCTTTCTGTCGCTAAAACCATCATGAAAACAGCAGTAATATTTTTTATGGTTCCATCGGTATTATTCTGTGGTTTCGGCGGGGCGCGACTTTGGGGGATTATATATTAAAATCAAAGATTTGCTTCCGGCAAAGCGCCCTGCATTTTACCCAGCCAATCAATCAAATTATCCAATTGCTTTTGGGCCGTCAAAACCGCCATACCTCGAATAGTAACCTTCCCCTTGCTGTAGACAAAACGAGAGCGCAAATGTTCCGGCAAATTAGCCTTGAGCAAATTCCAAGCAGGCTCTTCCATCGCAGTTTCCAAAACTATGTTCTGCTTATTCTCCGGTTTGATCCGAGAAAAACCTATTTTTTTAGCGATTTGTTTGAGTTCGACAACACGGATAAGTTGCTGGGCTGGCAGAGGAATTGGCCCATAACGATCGCACCAATCAGCCTGAATCTGCTGTAACTCTTCTGAGTTATTAGCAGAAGCCACAGACCGATAAGCGCTCATTTTTTGATCCAAATCTGCGATGTAATCGGCAGGAATAAACGCCGTCAAAGTGAGGTCGATTTGCGCGTCCTCCACTTTCGGAATTTCCTGACCCTTAATTTCCCGAATAGCCTCCTCTAACATTTCAGCATACAAATCAAAACCGATCGCCTCCATTTGACCAGATTGTTCAGTACCCAAAACATCACCCGAACCGCGAATTTCCATATCTCGGACAGCCAACTGATAGCCCGAACCCAACTGGGCAAACTCTTGAATTGCCCGCAGCCTCTGCCTTGCAGCATCAGACAGCTTGTTCTGCTTCGGATAAAACAGCCAAGCATGAGCTTGAATCCCCGCGCGTCCCACCCGTCCCCGCAACTGGTAAAGCTGACCCAAACCAAACTGCTGCGCGTCTTCAATTAAAATGGTATTGACTCGCGGAATATCCAAACCCGACTCAATAATCGTAGTGCACACCAAAATATCGAAATCTGCCGCACTGAAAGTCAGCATGACCGATTCTAATTCCGAAGCATCCATTTGACCGTGGGCGATCGCAATTCTGGCAGACGGAACCATCTCCTGCAACTGAGCGGCCAACTCATCAATCCCCTCAATCCGCGGCACCACGTAAAAAACCTGACCGCCCCTGTCCAATTCTTGACGAATTGCCGATCGCACCACTTCCGGGTTATAGGGAGCCAAATGCGTCTGAATCGGGCGCCTGGAAGGAGGCGGAGTCGCAATCAAACTCATCTCGCGAATCCCCGACAGCGACATATACAAAGTCCGGGGAATCGGCGTTGCTGTCAGAGTCAGAACATCTACCTCTGTTTTGAGAGATTTAATTGCTTCCTTTTGCTTAACTCCAAACCGCTGTTCTTCATCCACCACCAACAAGCCCAAATCCCGAAATTTAATCGCTTTGCTCAAAACAGCTTGAGTACCGACAATCACATCTAATTCCCCAGTCGCCAAACGCTTGTGAATCTCCCGGCGCTCGGTTTCTGTGCGAAAGCGATTGAGCAAACCAACTTCGATCGGATAAGGGGAAAAACGCTCCGAGAGCGTGTGATAGTGCTGTTGGGTCAAAATCGTCGTCGGCGCGAGCAAAGCCACCTGCTTGCCCGCCGTAACCGCCTTAAAAATTGCTCTCAGAGCCACTTCTGTCTTGCCAAAACCGACATCGCCGCAGACCAAACGATCCATAGGTCGATCGCCCTCCATGTCGCGTTTCACATCCTGAGTTGCCTTCAACTGATCCGGCGTTGGCTGGTAAGGAAAAGAATCCTCCAACTCTTGTTGCCAAGGCATATCAGGAGGAAAAGCATAACCTTTTTGTTGCGCTCTTTTAGCATAAAGATTCAGCAAATCCACTGCCAATTTTTTAACAGCTTTGCGAACCTTTGTTTTAGTTTTTTCCCAAGTTTGACCTGTCAGCTTGTTTAGATCCGGTACTTTATCGCCTACAGTCCGAAACCTCGACAAAGCGCCCAATTGATCGGCCGCCACCCTCAGAGTACCGTCAGCGTATTGAATCAATAAATACTCGCGAGTTTCCCGATCGATAGTCAAACGTTCTAACTTGAGAAATTTACCCACTCCGTGCTGGCGGTGAACCACGTAATCACCAGGGCTTAATTTATTCGGGTCTACTTGCTTAGAAGCAGCACGGCGGCGCTTGCGGACGTAGCTAAAAGTAGCGAGAGAATGCTGACCGTAGAATTCCCGATCGGTAATTAAAACTATCCGAAAAGTCGGCAGAATAAAACCTTCCAATTCAGCCAGCCCGCTGTACTTCAAAGCAACCGGAACGTGCTGCAATTGCAACTTGTCGATCGCCAAATAATCGCGCGGATTCACCACAAACTGAGCCGGACAGTCGTGTTCCGAGAGCAGAGAAACAGAACGGCTCGGTTGAGCCGAAACCAGAAAAATGGTAAAACCCCGATCGCGCTCTTCCCTGAGCATTTGAGACAGCTTCGCAAATTGGTGAGGCATCACCGGCACAGGCCTGCTTGCCAAATTAATCGCAGGCGCTAGCTGGTCACTCTCCGCAGAGCTTTGAAATTTTTTAGCGGTAGAATCTTCGGCCAATTCTGAAAGTTCTAGCCTGTCGAAAGCTGCGACATCTGCCATAGATTCAGCAAAAGTGCGGTGAATTTTCGGAACTTTTAAATTAGCAATGGGCAACTTTTCTGTTCCCGCCTCAGCAACTTCCGATTCCCGATTGCAATTATTCCACTGTTCCTGTGCATTCTCAAACCAGCGGTCGCTGTGAGCTTCGCACCCTTGCGGTTCGTCAATAACAACTAAAGTATTTTCTGGCAAATAATCCAACAAAGATGCAGGTTTCTCGAACGCTAAACCCAACAGCCTGCGGACAAATTTTTCTGTTTCATTTTCCGCTGCATTTTCGGGATCTAAAGAGCCTAGGTGGTTGATTGCGTCAAGCTTTTTTTCAGATAAAACTGCTTTAATAATTGCGTTAAAATTAGTAGGAGTTAAAACTAACTGCTCGACCTTATCGAGCGATCGCTGCGAAGACGGGTCAAACTCCCGAATTTGCTCCAAATCATCCCCAAACCACTCCAGCCGCACGGGCAACTCCGCCGCTACCGGAAAGACATCGACAATATCGCCCCGGCGACTCCACTGACCCTCCATTTCCACCAGAGTCACCCGATCGTACCCCATCGACACCAGTTGGCGGTCAAGTATCTTCGAGTCTTGAACCGCACCTCGCTTCAGCGTCAGACAGTAGGGTTCAAAAGCAGCAGGCGGGGGCAGGTGAGACTGGAGAGCTCTTTCGGTAGCTACAATCGCGATCGGCTTAGAATTAGCGTTTGTTTCTCGTTTCTCCACCAAATCCGCCAGCACCTGCATTTGTCCCCAAGTCATTTCGTTCTCGTCGGAGTAAGATAGCTCGTAGGGCGAAGCCTCCGAAGTCGGGTAAAAATGCACAGTCTGCCAGCCCATAGCCTCCAGCCCGGCCACCCAGCGGCCCGCTTCTTCTAGAGTTGCCGTGACTACCAGTAAACTCCGCCCTTCTTGCTGTGCGAGGGCGGAAGCTACCAAACCTTTGGGCAAGCGGGCTAAGCCGGACAGTTGCACGTAGCGATGGCGCTTGAGCTTGTTGAGGAGTTCTGTTGCTAGGGGTGATCGCCCCAGGGTACGAATTATTGAAGAGAAAGTCATGCGCTTTTTATTTTAATCCCTGATCGGCGAAGGCTCTTTCCCTTTGCCTGTTAAGGAGATTGTACGACAAACATCCATGATTGTGACGCTGTGCTGTTGACGCATTGGAACTTAACTGGAGATAGATTTCTGCTTTAATATGTCGATCCTGCGATCGCGATCGAGCCAGTTCCGTTAATATAGGGCCAGGTTGAGAAAAAATTTCGATTTTGCGATCGAGATTCGCAGCTTCCAAACCTCTCCTGTGACTG
>NZ_JAUBPR010000032.1:0-44427 GCF_036700845.1 Microcoleus sp. S13_C5 | reverse complement strand
CACCCAAAGACGGATACAAGCCCCCGACTCAAGTTGTGAAGATCGAAGAATTTTAGACATTAGGGAAATCCCCCAGAGACTGGCTGCCGAGTCAATCTAAAATCTAAAATCTAAAATCTAAAATCGACTAACCGGGTCCTGTGACTGCACCCAAAGACGGATACAAGCCCCCGACTCAAGTTGTGAAGATCGAAGAATTTTAGACATTAGGGAAATCCCCCAGATACTGGCTGCCGAGTCAATCTAAAATCTAAAATCTAAAATCGACTAACCGGGCAGAGCGCTTCGCCGTTACTACCGAAAATTTTAGAAATGTCCCCAAGTACCGATATTCTGATTGTTCTCCTGCTAATTTTCCTCAATGGCTTGTTTGTGATGTCAGAGATGGCCATCATCTCAGTACGGAAGGTGAGACTGCAACAGATGGCAAACCAGGGTTCAACGAATGCCCGCGTAGCTTTGGATCTGGCTAATGCCCCAAATCAGTTCTTGCCGACAGTTCAAATCGGGATTACGCTGCTGGCTATTCTGTCGGGCGCTTTTGGAGAAACGACCATTGCTAAAAGAGTAGAGCCTTTGTTGCGGCTGATTCCTGCCCTGGCGCCCTACTCTCACACCATCGCCTCAGTCATCGCAATTTTAACCATAACTTATCTGACCATAATTATTGGCGAACTCGTGCCGAAGCGGCTGGCCCTCAACAACCCTGAGCCGATCGCTTCTAGCGTAGCAATTCCCATGCGAATGCTCTCCAAAATTGGCGCTCCTGCGGTTTATCTGTTAAGTTATTCCACTGACTTAGTGATGCGACTGATGAGGATATCGCCATCGACAGAACCGCAAGTTACAGAAGAGGAAATTAAAGTTTTAATCGAGCAAGGAACCGAAGCCGGAACCTTTGAAGAAGCCGAACAAGATATGGTGGAAAGAGTGTTTCGTTTGGGCGATCGGCGAGTCAGCGCCTTAATGACCCCGCGTCCCGATCTTACCTGGCTCGATCTCGAGGACTCAGTAGAAGAAAACCGCCAAAAAATGCTCGGCAGCGGTCATTCTCGGTTTCCGGTGTGTCAGGGAGGACTCGACAACGTTGTCGGTTTAGTACACGTTACTGATATGCTGTCTCGGACTTTAACTGGTCAACCCCTAGATTTAAGCGCTTCTTTACGGCGGCCTTTATTTGTACCGGAAAGCACGCGGGGGTTAAAAGTATTAGAACTTTTCAAACAATCTAGCAATCAAATTGCCTTGGTAGTAGACGAATACGGCGTCATTCAAGGATTGGTTACAGTCAACGACATTTTAGTCGAACTCGTTGGCGACTTTCCCTCGATTGAAGATGCTGACGAGCCGGAAGCCGTGCAGCGCGAAGACGGTTCTTGGCTGTTAGACGGAATGCTAGCAGTCGAAGATTTTTTTGAGATATTTGGAATCGAAGAGTTGTCAGCAGAACACAAAGGAAGTTACCACACAATGGGCGGTTTTGTGATTACAAATTTGGGCAAAATTCCCACAGCAGCCGAGCATTTTGAGTGGAACGGTTTGCGCGTGGAAGTAGTCGATATGGACGGCAACCGAGTTGATAAGATATTGGTAATGCCGCTCGACTCAGCGGGCGATCGATCTAGAACCGAACCAAAAACCTAAAAACCATTCGCCATAGTCAATTGTTCTCATCGGCCCAGATTAAAAGTACATTTCCTTCTTCTGGGGCGGGTTTGAGCAAAAATCTCGGCAATAATTCAAAATATAAATAAACCTACCTCCAGTCTCACGGTACATTTGAAGGTACATTGGGATTTACCGTGGGGTGGGGGCAGGTTTTTGAGATGGTTTCTTTAATTAGTTGATGGTTAGTGGAATCCCGCCTACTTCTTCTTTTTTCTTTCATCTTTCCGCAAAGATTCCAGAATAGAACGACCCACATAATTACTAAAAACTACCTCTCCAGCTTGATTGTAGTGACAGCAGCTATCTACATAAACAGCCTCTTTAGTCTTGTCAAAAACATTGACAGCATTCACTAGATTAATATTATTTTTTTCCAAATTAGGAAACTTTTTGAAAAGAGCCGGATATCCAATTTGCACAGCTTTAGCATAAGGAGTATCCTTGTTAAAAGCAATCTGCTTTTCGGCTTCACCAAACACTCTTTTCGTCTGATAATATTGATTAGGCTGAAGAACATGAAAATAAGGCACATTACTAGCAGACAGAACTTTGTGCATAAAGATTGAACTTTTTGCCCAATTCAACGCCATTTCTTTAAAAGCTACTGAATCCTGTAAAACTGACTTATTAGTATTGATATAAATAACGCTGCCACTGTCATCTTTTGTTTGTTTAGTTCGTTCTTTTTCAAACTTAATGACATCGGTTTTATAGTTATTAACTAGATTTTGAACGTAAACCGAAGTCAAAGCATCGCACGCAGCTAAATAGCAGTGTTGCAAACTTTCCAAACCCTGATTTATCCTAGCTTTATTTTCTTTAATTCTGAGAGTTGCTTGCATAGCCTTAGTAGAAAGGCTATTATTCGCCAAGCTAGTCAGCGGCAAAATATGCTGAATGCTTGGCATCGCCAAATCGACTTGATTTTTATTGTTTAAGTTAGAAAGTGCTACTTCATTAAAACCATCTATATTGACGACCAGATCCAGTTCTTGCCCTACAGCCAAAAAATAGTTTAAAATCAATAATTGCTGGGGTTGTTTATAGCCTCCTGTAGCAAAAGACAAAATTACAAATTCTTTATCTTTCAAACCCGGAAGCTGCTTGAGGTATTGAGGTAAAATTTTGTTTTGAACTTCAAAGATTCCATAATTAGAAGCCACCGAACCACCAAAAACTCCGATAATAAATTGATTCGGTTTAGTTTTTTTGAAAGGGTAATCGTAAGGAGAAATAAATCCATAATTATTGACTTTAAAACCAGGTCTAAAATCAGCGCTGGGTTTTTGAATAAACCCAAAAAAAGGATGAAACCTTTCAACAATAGACTCGTTCAGCCGGACTCCTTCTAAGTTAATTCCTAAAGCCGACTTATCTTGCACTTTTTCTCTAGTATAGAAAAATTGCTTGTGCTTGACAAAATACCATCCCAGGGAACCAAGTTCGAGGAAAACCAGTAAAAGCACTAAATTAATCAAAGTTATCTTGAGAAATTCTTGTCCTTTTGTGAGGAATTTTAAATCTTTCATAAATATTTATTTCGACTCTCTTACTACTTTAATAATGGAACTAGAAATATAGTTTGCCAATACTTCCTCTCCCACTGAATTATAATGACAGCACGCATCTTTGTAAACCGTTTCTTTTGTATTGTCTAAAATATTCACTGCGCTAAAAACATTAACCCCAGCTTTTTGCAAATCATCGACTTTCGACAACAATACCGGATAACCTTTTTTCACACCTTCGATGTAAGGACTCTTGTTGTCGATCGCGATTTCGTTTTCCTTTGCGGTAAACGCTCGCTTAGTGGGATAATACTGGTTGGGCTGGATAAAGTGAAAATACTTAATCTTTCTACTTGATAAAATTTGATTCATCCCGATCGACGATTGGTACCAGATCGATGCCATTTTGTCAAAAGCAGCGGCATCCTGCAAAACAAAGTCAGCTTTGGGAATATATACTATACCGCTACTTGCGGTGTCTGGGTTGGATTGTTTGACTTGTCGATCGTACTTGACAACGGCTTGCTGGTAATTGTTGAGTAATTGTTTCACCTGTAGCGAGGTAACAGCGTGACAAAAAGCAAGTTGACAAGTTTGCAATTTGTCAATACCTGCTTTCAATTGTTTTTTGTTTTCGTTGATTTTCACGATCGAACTCATCGCTTCCGGTGACAAGTTGTTGTTGGCTAAACCAGTCAGCGGCTGTATGTGCTGAACGCTGGGCATTCCTATTTCTACTTGGGCTTTGTTGTTTAAATTAGACAGTGCTACTTCGTTAAAACCGTCAATATTGATGACTAAATCTAATTCTTGACCCAAAGCCAGAAAGTAATTTAAAATTAATAATTGCTGGGGCTGCTTGTAGCCCCCATTGCCAAAATTTAAAACAATAATTTCCTTGTTGGCAAATTCTGGATAAGTCTTCAATTTGTTAGACAATCTACGAGTCACGTATTCATCAACTGCAAAATTATTCGCAACTGAACCCCCAAAAACTCCGATAATAACTTGATTTTTATTGGTTTTAACAAACGGATATTCGTACAGTGAAAAAAAGCCGTTTTTGTTGACTTTTAACTTTAATTTTTCATTGGTGAAAGCACCTTGTTTGAGTACATAGCCAAAAAGTGGGTGCAGTCTTTCTACGATAGATTCATCAAGTCTAATGCCACTCCTTTCAATATCTTCTACTACTTTTTCTTTGGCTTTAGTTCTGGTATAAAAAAACTGCTTTTGGTTGATAAAATAAAAAGCTAGCGACAAAGCTTCCAGACAAAGAAAGGCGATCACCAAATTAACCGCGATTATAATTAATATATTTTTGATTTTTTCGAGCGCCGTTGAATCTTTCATGAAATTTGACTGATTACGGTTGTTTTTTGGGGAGTTTAGACTGCTTCAATTGTTGGCACAAATTTCGGTTAATCAGGATACTGGCCAGCCGATGCCCGAGTTCATTCCAGTGACCCCCACAGGGTACAGAATTCTCAAAACCGTGGGCGCAGACTTGATATTTTTCAGTGTAACCTTGGATCTGTTCGGATAAATTCAGTACCCGAAAACCCTCGCGCGCGCCCAATTTTTCCAGCCGCCTATCGGGATAAAACAAATCCTGAATGTTGTTCTTTGTCATAAAATTTTTTCGCCGCTGCGCCTCTGGTCTAACTTGCATCGGATCGCCGATTGTCACAAGCAAGAAATCAGCATTTTTCTGCACGACTTCATTCCGCATAGTCACAATCAAACCCTCTGTCACCCTCCAAGCCTCTTGCCAATCTGCATTCTGAGGTTCCTTAAGGTTTTGGGTACTTAAAGTGGTAAAATCCTCAGATAACTCGCGCTTTTTCCTTTCTAAGTCTACTTTTTTAATGACCTGCAAAATGCGCGAATTGTTGACGAGAAAACTGGGCATCCTGTCTACAAATGAAACTGCTCTTTCGTTGCGATCTATCGGCGGCAGATTGCGAAAAGACATATCAGGTACTAACTTGCCGCTAGCATCATAAGCAAAAAATGGTCGGTAGCGATCGTATTCCAGTTTCGGAGAATTATTTATCACATCATTCCCAATAAAAAAAGCAAGAATTACAATATCAGGACTGTAATCCCACACTTTTTTTCGCAGCATAATTAATTCTTGAGCAGTACCGTAACCCTGCACGCCGAAATTGATGACCTCAACATTTTTCCGTCCCTTAACGGCCTCGCAGTTGCCTAACTTTCGTTCCAATTTCGACCAGAAAGTTTGTTCGACAGGTACGTGAATTGCTTCGGTGAAAGAATCGCCCAAAACCGCCACGCGCAAAGTATTTGGAGGTTTTGCTTTTGTATGTTCACGATCGCGCAAACCCTCGCTATTCACCTGCACAAAACTCGCACCTTCCCCATTCCACTCGCCCGAGGCACCAGGTTTCAGTTTCCAGCCCAAATTCGGATCGGAAGTGTG
The DNA here is from genome assembly GCF_036700845.1 of Microcoleus sp. S13_C5. Lineage (NCBI taxonomy): Bacteria > Bacillati > Cyanobacteriota > Cyanophyceae > Oscillatoriales > Microcoleaceae > Microcoleus > Microcoleus sp. S13_C5. The sequence continues at coordinate 38,805 of NZ_JAUBPR010000032.1, read as the reverse complement.
AAAACGAGTTGGCGCCGAGTCTACGAAATCTCCTATTTTTTGATAGCCTTCAATCCCCGCCGTCCGCAATCCAATTTCACCAATTATCACCCCCATCAATAAACCACCGAGTGTCAAACCTAAATTGACACCCAAATTCTTCAACTTGCTCATTCTTTCAAAACAGGGTGTAAATAAACGGAGCAATCACAGAACCGTGACTCAATACAATCAAAGCTCCCAAAAAGACTAAAGTCACAATTAACGGCAACAGCCAATACTTTTGGCGTTCTTTCATAAACGCCCACAAATCTTTGAGAAAGTCTAATGTTGATTCAAACACTTAGAAAGGACGCTCCATACTAACTTTTGTTCTTGCTTTACTTGGGACGCGGTAAGTATCCATTTTAGGATTCAGTTTGCGCCGCATTGCATCTTCGCCCAAAATGTTTTTGAGCACTCCCATCGGCCAAATTATCAGGTAAAAAACTATCCCTAGGACGATCGGCGTTTGGATTTTGTGGAGGATCAGTCCAAACCGCATCCACCCGTGATAAATGGGATTTAGCGATTTCGGCGCAACCAATGCTAGCACGATTAGGACTGCGCCGATTGCCCAGGGCAGCCAAAAGGGCAACCAAGGTATAGAATGTCTCCTCAGTAAAGGTACTAACCCGAACAGCACTGCAATCAGCCCGCCAATTAGCAGCCCGAAATCGCGCAGGCCTTTTTTATCGAGTTTCTTAATTTCGTCGCTCATTAGAAATGGGGAATGGGGAATTGGTTATTCGTTATTTGCTATTAGTTAGTTGTTATTGGTTATTCGCACTCTTCTAATAACCAATAACAACTAACTAATAACTAATCTAGTTCAAATTCATTTTTCCAAGCATCATCTTGTTTCCAAGGAATTTGTTCGGACTTGGGAAGCAAGTAATTTTCCAAAACCAGATAGTCCATTTCGGTTCGCATGAAACAGCGGTAAGCATCCTCTGGAGTGCAAACAATGGGTTCGCCTCGGACGTTGAAAGAAGTATTTACCACAATAGAACAGCCCGATCGCTTTTCAAAATGGCTGATTAAGTCATAGTAGCGAGGATTGGTTTCTTTGTGAACAGTTTGAATGCGAGCCGAGTAATCGACGTGGGTGACAGCCGGAATCTCGGAACGCGGAATGTTGAGCTTTTCAATGCCAAACAACTGCTCTTGTTCGGGAGTCATCGGAATACGGAGACTGGCTTTGACAGGTGCTACTAATAGCATATAAGGGCTGGAATGGTCAATCTCGAAATAATCCGCAACTCGTTCGGCTAAGATTGACGGCGCAAAAGGTCGAAATGATTCCCGATATTTAATTTTCAGGTTCATCACGGACTGCATTTTAGCACTGCGGGGATCGCCAATGATCGATCTACCGCCCAGAGCCCGCGGCCCAAATTCCATCCGCCCCTGGAACCATCCCACCACATTTCCCTGTTCCAAAATCTCAGCTAACTGTGGCATTAATTCAGCATCGTCCAATCGGTGATAGCTGGCTTTGACAGCATCCAAATATTCGAGAATTTCTGCGTCAGTAAACCTAGGGCCCAAATAAGAGCCGCGCATTTGATCGTGACAAGTTAAATGAGCAACAGACTTCGCCACAGTTGCCACCGCTTGGTTTGGAGTTAGAACTTCAGTCCTCTCCTCAACCGCTGCCACAGTTGCCACCGCTTGGTTTGTAGTTAGAACTTCAGTCCTCTCCTCAACCGCTGCGTTTGTAGTGACAAGTTCAGTTTTGAGGGATTCTATACTATTTGCTGTCGTGTTCGCGCTCACCGTGCGAGTTTGTTCGCAATACTGATACCAAATAGCCAAAGCCGCACCCAAAGCACCGCCCGCATCTCCCGCCGCCGGTTGAATCCAAATATCTTTGAAAATACCTTCCCGCAAGAGTCTGCCGTTAGCAACGCAGTTGAGAGCAACGCCGCCCGCAAGACAAAGATAATCGACATTCAATTCTTTTTTAACTGTTCTGCAAAGCCGCAAAACCACTTCTTCGGTAACAACTTGAATGGAAGCTGCAATGTCCATTTCTCGCTGAGTCAATTTTCCTTCAGCTTGGCGCGGCGGCCCTTCAAATAGTTCGTCAAACTTCTTGTTTGTCATGGTTAAGCCAACAGTATAGTTGAAATAATCCATGTTCAAACGGAAAGTTCCGTCATCTTTGAGGTCGATTAAATAGTTGAGAATCTTGTCTACATACTTGGGTTCGCCGTAAGGAGCTAAACCCATGAGTTTGTATTCGCCAGAGTTGACTTTGAAGCCGGTGTAATAGGTGAAAGCTGAATAAAGCAAACCCAAAGAGTGGGGAAAATCGATTTCCCACTCAGGTGTAAGTTGGTTCCCGTCTCCCAACCAAACCGAGGTTGTGGCCCACTCGCCCACGCCGTCGAGGCACAAAACGGCTGCTTTTTGAAACGGGCTGGGGAAAAATGCCGATGCTGCGTGGGATTGGTGGTGTTCGGTAAATAGCAGAGATGGCAGTTTATTCGTTTTACAGTTTGCTATTGCTGCCAGATCTCTTTTGAGCATGGTTTTGAGGTAAAGCTTTTCTTTGAGCCATATCGGCATGGCGGTTACGAAAGAGCGAAAACCTTCGGGTGCGTAGGCTAAATAGGTTTCGAGAAGGCGCTCGAATTTGACTAAAGGTTTGTCGTAAAAGACTATGTGATCGAGTTCCCGCAAATCTATGTTCCCTTCTTTCAGGCAATAAGCGATCGCATTCTTAGGGAATCTGGCGTCATGCTTTTTGCGGGAAAATCTTTCTTCCTGCGCTGCTGCTATAATTTCTCCGTCGCGAATTAAGGCTGCGGCGCTGTCGTGATAGTACGCCGAGATTCCAAGTATGTTCATCGCTCTCCTCACAAATCGCAATGCGTTTGCTTTTGACTATTTAGAATAGCTAACGATTATAGCTGCTTCAGTGCTGATTGGGAATTGAATTTTGTGATCGCCTCTAATTTTACCTGGATCGATGTCGGTGCGCCGCCCGACGGGGATCGAGTGTTAGAGAGCATTTAAGCTAGCGCCGGCTTATCCTGCGCCCCCAAGCTCTGAAGTAAGTTACTACCGGGAATTGATAAAATTCACCTACCAACCACAGCACGATGCCTAAATGGGACAAAAAAGCTAACCCTGTCCAAGCTACGGGTAGCCACGACAACCGGCTGCCGGGAACCGGGGGAAAATAGTAAGCTGAAAGTCCCAGCAAGGTAGTGGGAAGGAAAATTAGACCAAGAGCCGCTGCAAAGTAGGGCCATCCGAATTCTACGCCTTCGAGGTGGGCTCCTATCCACCGTTTACCGTTCCAGTGCCAAGTTACGGGCGGTTGGCGATCGGCCATTTGGAGCGATTGTCTTTCAACGCTTGCGGTATAAATGTGCTGGCAGAAGTTGCAAGCTAGGGCGTCCATCAGCGCTAGGGTGGAAATTTGACCGGTGCGGCACACGGGACAGGGATATGTATCTTGAGGGTTGAAAGGTCGGGTTGATTTTTTGGAAATCTGCATAGATCAGGCTGTTTGTCAAGATATTGAGAGATCTTAACAAAGTACAGAGATTATGGGTTGGCTGATGGCGGTTTTTGTATCTAGATTGTTGGTGATTTAACAGGTTTTTTCACGCTTACGTGTCCCAGGGGTTAATGCAGTTTCATGGTGGATGATTCGGATTAATTGCGGTGATTGTTGCTGTACCGAATTCTGGCTCCTGCCCAGTGAAGTTTTTCCCTCAAAGTGTTGAAATAAGAATAGTTTTCCCGCAAAATGATAAACTTGGCTTCGCAGTCTGCCCTCCGCACGTCTACGCGCTGTCCTGGCCAAATTGCAGTACCCAAAATGCCGTCTGTCCAGAGTTTGGTACTGAGTTCGTAATCTGCTAAAGGCCAAATGCTGACGACTGAACCGGGCGGCAGGACGATCGCCCGACTCGATAAACTCAAAGGGCAAATCGGAGTAACTGCGATCGCCTCCATTCCCGAGTGCATAATCGGCCCGTTGGCAGATGCGGTGTAGCAAGTCGAACCGGTGGGAGTTGCCACAATTAAACCGTCGCCTTGATATTGATCGACTACTTCGCCGTCAACTTCCATTTCTAGAATACAGCTCGGCATTCGATCGGCTGAAGCAGGTTTGACACACATTTCATTTAGTGCCAAAAATCGATCGCTTTGGGGTTCGAGATTGCTTCTGTTTCCCTCAAAAACTGTTGCCTGCAACATCATCCGCTTCTGCACAGCATACCTATCTTCCGAAAGTCTGTCCCAAATCTCCTCAGTATTTTGGAAATCCTCAAAAGACTCGGTTAAAAAGCCCAGATGTCCCCCCACATTCGCTGCCAAAATCGGGATGCCGTCAGCAGCCAAATTCCGTGCCGCAGCTAGGGCCGTACCGTCGCCGCCCAGCACCACGGCTAAATCAATTGGGCTGTTACTAGAAGCTAAAAACACCGGATACGGGTTATCTTTCGCGCCACTGGGCCCCATTAAAACCTGACACCCGCGACTTTCTAATTGGCGGGCACACTGTTCTGCCCACCGCTGGCTGAGGGTATCTCTGGCTTTGTGGGCAATAATTACTTGTTTTAGTTGCACAACCTATCGATTTTAGATTTTAGATTTTGGATTTGGGATAGTTAGATTTTAGAGTGAGCTCACAATCTATCGATTTTGGATTTTTGATTGTTAGATTTTAGGCTGAGTGAAATATCTTAAAATGTTCGATCGCACAAATTGGTTTTGGACATCAGGTTAGATTTTAAACTATTTTTGAGCATTGCGAGGCAGAGCCTGTGGATCTGCGTTACCAGGATTTGCCTGGTAAAAAGAAAGCCGGGAATAAGAAATATTATTATGACTGCATTTCCACATCTTCCTTCTTCCTTCTTCCTTCTATCCTTTACATCCGTTACATCCGTGGAGCGAATCCGTTGCCGAACTTCCTTCACCCGTCGCTGCGACTGGATTTGGGCCGTGGCCAGATAATGCTGGAATCGGCCGCGAGTAGGCGAGAAACTGCGATCGCCCCAAAGCGGTTGAGGTGGCTGGGGTCAAAAAAATAGTCGTTACGGCCCGGCCACCGCTGCGACAAGTCGCGGAAAGCGAAGCCTTTTTGCCGCGAGAGTTGCTGCATTCGCTGGCGGAACTGCTGTTCTGCCCACAGGCGAGTTCCATCTAAGTAGTCGTCGGTGAGGGGCAAATTGACGAAAATCAGGGGAATTTTGCGAGCTTTGGTAAATGCTACAACTGAATTAAAGGCTGTTGCTTGTGTGCCTCCGAGGTTGAAGTTTTCGTAGTCGCGATCGTACTGGCCTGAAACGTAAGCGCGTTCTCGATAATAAGTGTTGGGGTTGTAAGTGCCCGACATAGCCATGAATCCGTTGGAGTCGATCGAATCTGCCAATTCGCTGACTTGCCTCATTGCTACTCTTGTCCGCCGCGAGACTGGAATCAATTGTGCTTTTTGGGTTGCTGCATCCGCTGCGATCGGTTTTACCTCATAATATTTTGCAGCATTTGAGGCAACGGGCAAGATGCCCGTTCCACGAGACAGGAATTTGATTGTGGGGAGGAGGGGTTGGGCATCTTGCCAGCCTGCAGCATTTGAGGGAACGGGCATCTTGCCCGTTCCACTGGACAGGAATTTGATTGTGGGGTGGGCCCCTGATCCCGTCCTGAAAGGTCGATCGACAGATGCCAATGCTTTGCGGAAAGTGTTGTTAGCGCAGGGCTGCGGGAATCTGTAACACAGCGGAATCTCGTTGGGTTCATCCGACGGCAGTTCGGGGCGAATGCCTGCTGCTAAAAGTTGGCTGCCTTCAGAATCGACGATCGAATTAAAAGTGCGATCGTCCCGGCCGCTGTTAAATCCGCGCACACCATCCGCCCAGACAATCATTTGAGGCAAATGACCGGGCTTCAAAAGCCGCCGCAGTTGAAAGTCAACTACTTGTGCAGTTGCGCCATTGACTGAAAAGTTAAATATTTTTAAGCCCGGACGGCCATTTTGGACCAAAGATTGTTTTAGCTGTTTGGGATCGACGCCCTGCAATGCCCGGGAACTACCGACAATCAAAACATCTGGTGGCCCGACGGCAGCAACGTAGGATAGGTAAAGTTCGAGTTGTTCGTTGAGTAAATCGCTGCTGAAGCTGACTGTACTGGCTTGCGATCGGGTTGCGCCCGCTTGCTGTTGGGAATAAACCAGGTTTCTCATGTACTCGATTACTTTTTTCTCCGCAAACGCCCGTCTGGGACTGCCTGGGGGAACCGCTTGCATCCAGGCGACGGCCTGCACCCACAGGGCGGCTACTTCGTCCCAGTCTTGTTGTGAATTGGCTGATTGAGCCAAATTAGAAGCTTGGGTGGCAAAGTTAACTGCCTCCGTGAAGCCATCGTTTTGGGGGCATGAAGAAACGCTGAGGGATTTTTGGGTTTGGTTGGCGTTTTTAGCTAACAGAGGCGTTGACGACTGCGCTAGGACTGGGGATTCGATCGAACCCGATGGCGCTGCGGTGTTGGGCGGCTTGGGGGGGGAAGATCCGACTGTTAGCGCGAGCACGGCGGCAGCGGCACAGGTACGTTTTAAGATGCTGGTACTGAGGCTAGCAATGTAGCGGCGAATCATACAGCTTTCACCGTGGGCAAAATATTACTAGATATTACCGCAAACTGCCTTTGGTCTCCAGCCGCGATCGTGACGTTAATTGCGTATTTATGTATGGGATTCGATGACTGCTTCGGCTTGCAGGGCGATCGACCTCAATTTATCCAATGTATCCTGGTTCGCACTCTGCCACAACCCTCGCTGACGAGCTTCTAGCAATCTTTCCGCCATATCTCGCAGTGCCCAAGGATTGTTTTCTTGAATAAATGTCTGCACTTTCTCATCAAAAATGTAAGCCTCTGCGATTCCTTCATACATAAAATCCTCTACACAATTTGCCGTAGCATCGTAAGCAAACAAAAAATCAACAGTTGCTGCAATTTCAAAAGCACCTTTATAACCGTGTCGCATCGCACCTTCTATCCATTTGGGATTCACAGCCCTGCTGCGATAAACCCGCGCAATTTCTTCCCGCAGTTGCCGCACTTTCGGCTTCTCGGGAATCGAGTTGTCTCCGAAATAGGTTTCAGGATTTTTGCCTTGCAAATTGCGAATTGCGGCTGTCATTCCCCCTTGGAATTGATAATAATCATCCGAGTCGAGGATGTCGTGTTCGCGGTTGTCTTGGTTTTGCAGAACTATTTGCATTTGGCAGAGGCGTTTTTCAAATGCTTCGGGTGCAGAACATCCCCATTCACTCTGTTTAACTCCTGCTACATCTCCCGGCAAATTTGAGGAACTAGAGGAGGTATAGGCATAACTGCTCCAATTAATGTAAGCTTTTGCTAAATCGCTGTCGTCTGTCCAGTTTTGAGCTTCAATTATGCCTTGAAGTCCTGCGCCGTAAGCACCCGGTTTTGAGCCAAAGACTCGAAATTGCGATCGCCCTTGCGCCTCTTCCTGACTCAAACCTGTAGATTCCCAATACAGAATCTCCGCTTTAACTTGTGCCGCCAAAGGGTTGTTTTCAGCCGATTCGTCTAAATCTGCCACAGCTTTTACCGCACTGTCAAACAAATCAATTAAATTAAAAAAAGCATCGCGAAAAAAGCCAGAAATTCGCAAAGTAACATCAACGCGCGGCCGCCCCAAAACAGAAACTGGCAAGATTTCAAAATCTACAACCCGGCGCGAAGGGCCATCCCAAACTGGTTGAACTCCTATCAGCGCCAAGGCTTCTGCGATGTCGTCTCCCCCCGTTCGCATGGTGGATGTTCCCCACACTGACAAACCCAAAGTTTTCGGATATTCGCCGTTTTCTTGGGTGTATCTTTCGATTAAAGTTTCAGCAGCAACCCTGCCAACTCTCCAGGCGGTTTCTGTGGGAATGGCGCGAATATCTACTGAGTAAAAATTCCGACCGGTGGGCAATACATCTGGTCGGCCGCGCGTGGGCGCGCCGGATGCGCCGCTTGGTATGTGCCGCCCATCTAGTCCGCGCAAAAGGTTGGTAATTTCTTGGTTTGTTTGGAGGAGTGAAGGTAAAAGATAGTTATTTATCCAGTCTAATTCTTGTTGGGTGGCTTGTCCTACTTGGATATTTTTAACCGCAGATGAACGCGGATGAACGCGGATGTTTTCGATTAAGTTATCTACTAATTCAGCGGCTTTTTCTTCGAGTTCTGCTGTTAAATCGCCTGCTGTGCGGTGCTGAATTATCGACGTTGGATCGCAGGTTAAGGGGTCGAAATCGTAGCCTGAATCTTCTGCTAGGGCGCGGGTTAAGCCCGATCGCCCGTTGGTGGGGTGGCGGGCGATCGCAATTATCAAATCTCTCAACTGTCTACCTTCGGGACACTGCCCGAAAATGTGCAATCCGTCGCGGATTTGGGATTCTTTGAGTTCGCAAAGATAGCCGTCTGTGCGGGTGATAAATTCTGTAAATTCCGATTTATTGAGTTGTATTCCTAAGTCTTTATCTAAGTTTTCTTTGTTGGTGAGGGCGAGAATGCGATCGCGAATCATGGGCAATCTGGACGGATCTAAACTTTGGGCTTCGCAATACTCATCAATTAAGGTTTCCAACTGCTGCAAAGGCCCGTAGAGTTCGGCGCGAGTCATCGGCGGTGTCAGGTGGTCGATAATCACAGCTTGCGATCGTCTTTTTGCTTGGGAACCTTCCCCCGGATCGTTGACAATGAAGGGATAGAAATTTGGCAGCGCACCTAATGCTACTTCTGGATAACATTTGTTAGACAATGCTATACTTTTACCGGGAAGCCATTCTAAATTGCCGTGTTTTCCCGCATGAATTATAGCGTCAATTCCCAACTTTTCTCGCAGCCAATAATAGTAAGCCAGATAATTGTGAGTGGGTTCTAAGTCGGGGGCGTGATAATTTAATGCGGGGTCAAGTTCATATCCCCGCGAGGGTTGAATTCCTACAAATACATTACCGAACTGAATCCCCGGAATCGGAAAAGACGTATTGTTACTTATAAAATCTTGTGCATAGCTTCCGGGAAGCCCCCATCTTTTACAAATCCCATCTTGCACTTCCTGCGGCAAACTAGCAAAATATTCTTCATATTCTGCCAAATCCAAAGATTGATGAACAGGCCGCAATTCGCATCCTTCCGGGTCATTTGTTACGCCCGAAGTCAAAAGTTCAATTAACTCGTTGCCGCTAGCGGGTAGGTTTTCAATTTGATACCCAGCTTCCTGCATAGCTTTGAGGATTTCGACACAGCTAGCGGGTGTATCTAAGCCGACACCGTTGGCTAAGCGGGCGTTGCGAGTGGGGTAATTTGCTAGAATTATAGCGATGCGTCTGTTGGCGGCTGGGGTTTGTTTCATTTTCACCCAATTCGCGGTTAAATCTGCTACAAATTGAATGCGATCGCCCGCTGCTACATAGCCTACTACATCTGTTTCTAATTCGCTGTTCCAAGTCTGTACCGCTTTAAAAGAAACAGCCCTACTAATGATTTTTCCGTCTACTTCCGGCAATGCTACATTCATGGCCACATCGCGGGGCGAAAGTCCCTGAAGTTCCGTTTCCCACTGTTCCAAACCGCCACCGCTGAAGATTGCTTGCAATACAGGAACGTCTAAGGATTTTAAACTATTTTGTTCCGGTTCTTGACTGCTGAAACCGGAGACTGCAAAACTTGTGGTGTTGAGCAATAATTGAATGGGTTCTGATTCTTTTGGCTGGAAATATTCCAGCAATTCTATTTGCAAATCCGGTTCCCGAAGAGAAGACACAAAGACGGGAACTGGTACTAAGTTTCGCTCTGCTAGAGCTTGACAAAGTGCATCAATTGGTGCTAAGTTTCCTGATAAATAATGAGCGCGATAAAATAAAATTCCGACTTTAGCAAGGGTTGGTAAACCCAGAAATTCCCCCCAACCCTCCTTCATAAGGGGGGAGGCAGAAGTTGTCAAAGTCCCCCTTCTATCGGGGGATGGAGGGGGATCTGAATCGGGTTGTAAAGTTGCAAAACACGCCCGCGCCTGTCCGCCCCATTCGTAAATTCCGACGCGGGAAACTGTTTGAGGTAGCGGTGGATTGTAAGCAGTTTTCAGGCAAGTATCGGCGGCAAATTTGAGGGCGTTAACAAAGTTTTGGACTCCGCCTTCTGTAAAGTAGCGCCACAGTTTATTGACGGCTGATAGCGATACATTTGAATGGCTGATTAAATCTGGATCTGGACTGTCTTCTCCCGGCATTACAATCAGTGAGGCGTTAGTTTTCTGCACCGTTTCCCGCAGAATCTCTAACCCGTAAGACCAATAAGAACGCCCTCCTAAAAGTCTTAAGATTATGACCTCTGCGCGTTCTAAAACTTCCTCGGCATAAGTATCAATTGTTAGTTGTTGCTGCAACTGAAGCAGGTTTACTGCCCGCACTTTGGGAAATTTTGCCGGCATTTTGGAGGCGGCGGCTGCGAGAGTTTGAATGTCGGTGTCAGCAGCACTAATAAATACTATTGGTGCTGGGGTTTGCTGAATAAAAATTACTCCTTCTGATTGAGGGTTCCAACCTCCGGGTGTGGCGGCTATTTTGTGCATTAATTTTTTTTATCTTAATAAATAGTGAGAGAAACTGCGATCGCCCTTACTATAACATGACTTATACATAAATAAAGGCTAGGGCGTGTTTGCCAACCCGGACATTCCCGCCCATCCGAGAGAGGGGGGACCCGGGGGAACCGCCCCTACATTCGGGGGGAGAATGAGCGTCAAAGTCCCGGAAATCTCAACCTATAAACTGATAAATAAAACTCCCAAAATCATTATTCCCGCCCCTAATAATCTTTCTTGAATATCTTTTTCCTTAAAAATGAAATGACCGAACAATACACCCATTAACACGCTAGTACGCTTAATCGCGATCACTCGCACTACGAAAGTTAATGTCAAAGCTTGCATTTGAAAAATTATTCCAGTAGCATTGATAAACCCCATAGCAGCTAGCATTGGTAATTGTTTGAGAATTTGTCGCCCTGGATTTGGGGTTTTGTGCAATAAAACTGGCAGTAGCAAAACACTCATTGTACCAAACAAAGAAAATACCCAAAAAATAGGGTAGGAATTTGTAACTCCTATTTTGTCAAAATTGGCGGCAATACTCCATAGTAATGCGACGATTAACATCAATTTGGGTCCGGGTTCATCCAGCAGTGCTTTGAATGGGGCTAAATATCCTTTAGATTTCTCTTTGATATTTAATAAATAAGAGCCGGATACGATTAGTAAAATGCCAATATAATCAAAAAATTTTGGATATTCACCGACAATTAACGGTGAAGTTACCAACATGAATAATGGTGTCAAAGCTACCAGCGGTAGTGTCAGGGATAAATCTGATAGTTTGATGGCTTTGATGTAGAGGAGGGCTGTGACAGCGTTGATGCTACCTCCGATTAGTAGGGCGAGCCAAAATTGAGAGTTTAATGCCGGAATTCCTGTATAAAGTACCCAGGGAATCAAACAGATGACTGAAAAAAATGAGAAAGACCAAGCGACGACATATTCGTCACTTTTTTTGAGGTTTTGTTTGCCAAAAACGTCTTTGACGGCTTCAAAGAAAGCGGTCAAGATTCCTAAAATTAACCAAGTCAACCTAAATATGCGCTCCTGACTCGCTCGTCGTTTAGCAAATCCGCTCCCATACCTGTGAGGGTAATATTACCAGCTTCTAGTACGTAACCCCGATCGGCAATTTGCAGTGCTAAACTGGCGTTTTGTTCGACTAAAAGGATTGTAACGCCTGTGGAGCGGAGGTTTTGAATGATTCCGAAAATTTCTTTGACGATCGCAGGTGCTAAGCCTAAACTGGGTTCGTCTAATAATAGCAGTTTCGGGCGCGACATCAGCGCACGGGCTATCGCCAGCATTTGCTGTTCCCCGCCGCTGAGGGTTCCTGCTAGCTGGCGGCGCCTTTCTGCTAAGCGCGGAAATATCTCAAATTGGCGCTCTAAATCGGCTTTTACTGCTGCCGAGTCCGATCGAATATAGGCCCCTAATTCTAAGTTAGTCAACACGGTTTGCTGCGCCAAAACCCGCCGCCCTTCTGGACTGTGGGCGATTCCCAATTTCACAACTTCGTGAGCTTGGCGGCGGCTAATGTCGCGCCCGTTATAAATAATTTGTCCTTGGTGTATATTAACTATTTTAGAAATAGCCCTGAGTGTGGTACTTTTGCCCGCACCGTTGGCGCCGATGAGACTGACAACCTCGCCCGCATTAATCGTGAGATTAATATTTTGTATGGCTTGAATGCCACCATAATTTACAGAAAGATTCTTGAGTTCTAAGAGGAGGTTTTGGGTTGTTTTGGGTGGGCTGTCGTGCATTTTAGGTGACTTGATTGTTGATAACAAAACTGTCTCTTTTCCAGCAGTCCGCCAGGGGTTGAAACCCCTGGCTCATAGCTGAAGTTCTCGCTATGAGGACTGGAAGATTCATTTAAGGCTAACTATTAATTTTACTCGTTCCCCGGCTCGGGCTGGGAACGCATATCGAGAGGCTCAGCCTCGATTTTTCGTGTTACCAAACGAGCCAGAGCTTCTAGATATCGGTTCCCAGGCTCTGGCTGGAAGTGAAGTTAAAATTTCTACATTTCATCTCCCAAATAAGCCTCAATCACAGCCGGGTCATTCCTGACAATAGCCGGTTCGCCCAAGGCAATAAGCTGACCGAAATCCAAGACGGCAATTCGATCGCACAATCCCATAACTAGCGGTACATGATGCTCGATCAATATTACAGTTAAATTGAATTGTTGGCGCACTTCGCGGATAAATTCGCTTAATTTATGCTTTTCATTCGGATTCATGCCCGCAGCAGGTTCATCTAACAGCAATATTTGCGGTTCTAGGGCTAAAGCGCGGGCAATTTCTAAGCGCCTCTGGTCGCCGTAGGGCAAGTTTTTGGCTTGTTCGCCCGCGCGATCGCCCAATCCGACTAAATCCAACAATTCTAAGGCTTTCCGCTGGGTTTGGCGCTCCATTGCATTAGACGCTGGCAACGCAAATATGCCCGCTAGCAGTGATAAAACGGGATTGTGCGATCGACTGTGGATGTGTCGGGCGATCGCCACATTTTCCACAGCAGAAAGTTCCCCAAACAACCGAATATTTTGAAAAGTTCTGGCAATACCTTTATTAGCAATTTGATAAGGCTTCAATTGGGAAATATTTTCATTTTGATAAATCAGGTTGCCACTAGAAGCAGGTATCAGTCCAGTCATTAGATTAAATAGAGTTGTCTTGCCCGCGCCGTTAGGACCGATTAATCCAAAAATTTCGTGTTTTTCAACTGTAAAAGATACGTTGTTTACAGCAATTAAACCACCAAAACGACGAGTTAATCCTTTGGCTGCTAAAACAGGATTGCTTGTTGAGAGGGTAAGGGGTTCGGAAATCATAAACACATCATAGAACGAATATAAGATATCTATAGCAATCCTCGCATCATTTGTGAATTTCTTACTCCCGAGCGAGCGGGTTCGGGGAGGGTTGGGGTGGGGTAAAAAAATTACGACTCCTGCAAGGATTCCTATAATTATGCCTTAGACTGCGGAATGTTCTTAAAGTGGCGCTTTTTAAGCAGTATTTAGGGCGATCTATTTCACCACAGACAAGCACAAATTTAGATCGCCCGGAGTCCTGAAACAGTTTGATGAGAATGTATACACAATTATTCAAATGGCTGAGACGGCTCATCAAATACAAGGATTCTAGCCCATGACGAAGCACTACCGACAAAGATTAGCTGCCGTAATTGCTCTCTCGTTTCTATCTTTCACATCGTCTTTGCTGTTGACTCGCAATGCTGCGGCTGGAATTAAGGACGAACCCACAGCTAATCCCAAACAGATTGCCTCCCTCACCGAGAAGTTAAAGAGTAACGATGAAACGGCACTTGATCCAGCTATTAAGCTGTTACGAAAAATAGGTGAACCAGCCATCCCTGATTGGATGGAAGCTTTGCAGGATCAGAATTTGTCACTCGGCCACAGTGCTGCTGAGGTTCTAAGACAAATCGGTCTCCCTGCTATTCCTGTCTTTGTCAAAACCTTGAAAGACTCAGATGTGTCGGTTGCTGCAGAAGCTAAAACTGCACTGCCGCAGCTAATTCTGATGCTGAAAGACTCCGATGCAACTGTGCGTAGCCGTGCAGACTATGCTTTGGGAAGGATGGGTGCAGAAGCTAAAACTGCTGTGCCACACCTAATTCTGATGCTGAAAGACTCCGATGCAACTGTGCGTAGCCGTGCAGCCAATGCTTTGGGAAGGATGGGCGCAGAAGCTAAAACTGCACTGCCGCAGCTAATTCTGTTGCTAAAAGACTCCGATGCAAAGGTGCGTAGCCGTGCAGACTATGCTTTGGCAAGGATGCGTGCAGAAGCTAAAACTGCTGTGCCACAGCTAATTCCCCTGCTTCAAGACTCAGATGTAACAGTGCGTAGCAGTGCAGCCTCTGCTTTGGGAAGTTTCGGTGCAGAAGCTAAAACTGCACAGTCACAGCTAATTTCCCTGCTTAAAGACTCCCATGTAAATGTGCGTAGTAGTGCAGCCTCTGCTTTGAATAAAATCCGTGCAAAAGCTTAAACTGCACTGCCGCAGCTAATTCTTTTACTTAAAGACTCCAATCCAAATATGCCTAGTAGTGGAGCCTCTGCTTTGGGGATGATTGGTGCAGAAGCTAAAACTGTTGTGCCGCAGCTAGTGGCTGTTGACAAGGTGGAATTTAGAGTTAAATACTGACAGAATCGGCGCTGATTATAGCAATATGTACATTAGCCAACCCGACCCGGAGCTTTACAAACAAATCCATGTGTTTGATGAACAATGTCAGGCTTTTACTTTCGTGAGGCCGGGAGTGGAGGGCGATCGAGCTTGGTGTTATTTCAAGAATGGTGTGCCGTCGCCAAGTCTGAGAGAAGGCCGGAATTCTAGTATTAGACCGAGGTGGTAACAGAAAGAGGGAAACGAAATGTTTTTAACGTTTCCCTTTGCAAGGTCAGCATTTCAACGGTCTAAAGTTCTGGTTGAGTGACTCCAACTAGCCTTTGTAATCTTACCAGTCGCTTTCCCCAGTCCGTTCCAATCGCCTTGTTAGGTCGCTTTCGACAATCGTTCCTCCCAAGTTGCGACCAAAAAAGCTGCCATTGAACCCGCCAAGTTTACAGCAAGTGCAGCGTGTCGAGGAGAAGGTTTAATAGCTTGTTTCCCTTTACCATGAGCATCACTAAGCTTATTACGTAAAGTACCAAGTCCTGAAATCACACTCTGGCAACCACCAAGAATTTGTTTAAAAACCTCTTCTTGATGTTGTTGAGGAGCCAGATTAAGTTGCTTAGCCGTTTCATAATATAGTTTAGGCAAATCATCTTTATCACTATGAGAAATGCCTGCTTCATCCAAAATGTGTTTACAAACCGATTCGATTAATGTACGCGCCATAGTAATCGCTGCTTCTGGATCTTGATTTCGGCGTTCAAGAGCTTTTTGCCAAGCAATATGAACCTGTTCTGTATCGAAATTGATAAGAATGGCGGAAATATCATCATCTGCTGGTTGAGCCACAATAATATTTTGCTCTAGAGACGCAATCAATGAACCAAATTCTTCCCATATAAACATCCTTCGTTCTTGGTAGGTACCGAACTTTGCTTTAATAAAACCCCAGAATTTTGAGATTTCGTCGCAATTTCTAACAAATTGAGGAAGGCGATCTCTGATTGCGCTATCTCTCAATAACTCTAAACGGAGTTTACGGTATTCCCGATCACTGTGATCGCCACCTGTTGCACAAGCAATAAATATATCTTGGAGTTGCCGTACTTTATCTAAGCGTGTCATCATCGTTTCTAAAATCTGAATTCTAACCTCAACATTCTAACCTTTACTAACTCACATTGTCCAATCAACTATCTAGCTTAAGATCGTATAGCTTTATTTTCATCTTTTTTGTGATGCCTCACTAACTACAACTATTAAACATGGTGCTCCCAAGGATCGCCATTTAGCTAAGATTCCCGGTGCAAAAGATACTGACTTTCTGCCGCAAGAAATCACATCGCGCTATAATATTATAATTGCCGTACCGCTTCAATCTCCTCAAGCCGTCTCGCCTGGGTAATCTTATGACGATGTACGAACCGGATTCGCAGCCTTCGCAAACAAAAGTCCTACCTACGATGTATGATTTACCCAGTGAAGACCCGGAGGAACCGGGTTTGCCTGACGAATTCCACGAGTTTCAACCCGAACTGCTGCGTCTAACCTGTCCCCCCGCCAACCATCCGCCCGAACAAATATTTATAGCGACCGACCTCAATCTATACTACGATTCTAAGCATTTCAATTGGTACAAAAGACCTGATTGGTTTGTCGTATTGGGGGTTCCGAGATTTTATCGAGGTGACGAATTGCGCCTGGGCTACGTGATGTGGCAAGAAAATGTCAGTCCTCTGGTAGTAGTGGAACTGGTGTCACCAGGAACTGAAGATGAGGATTTAGGAATTACAGAAGAAGCACGAAATAAACCGCCTACTAAGTGGCGAGTTTACGAACAGATTTTGCAGATTCCTTACTACTTTGTTTTCAGTCGGTACAACAATCATTTGAGAATATTTGGCTTGATTGGCAATCGTTACCGCGAACAAGTTTTAACCGAACCCAGATTCTGGATACCGGAATTAGAATTAGGTATAGGTTTGTGGGAAGGTTGTTATCAAGGTTGTTCGAGGTGGTGGCTGCGTTGGTACGATGTCAGTGGAAATTGGGTTCTGACTCCCGAGGAGTTTGAAAGGCAGCGAGCCGAATTAGAAAGTCAGCGAGCCGAATTAGAAAGTCAGCGAGCAAATAGATTAGCCGATCGCCTCAGAGCAATGGGCATTAATCCAGAGGAGCTGTAAAATTAAATAGCAGCATGAAATTGTGCAAGCTGCAAGCGCTGTCGATAAAAACTTATTAACTAAAAATAAATTATGCCAGACTCTACCTCACTGCGCGATCGCTACCTAGCACTAATCGACAAAATTGTCGAAATCACCCTCAAAGGTCAAATTCGCTCCAAAGAACAAGTTTATCAAATGCTGGTGCAAGACATTAGCACTGGTACTGGCGAAATCTTTGAACGCTGTTTCGGTGAACGCCTCGATGCCACTGAAAATCAACTCAGAAATGAAAAAGACGAAATCAAACAAGCAAAGGCAAATCGCACCCTCCGAGCTCTCAAAACCATCCAAGGAGAATGGGAACGCTGGCAGAAAGATAACCGCGTCGATCGCGCAATTGCATCCTCAATCCAACAAATCGTTACTGCCGAATCTAACGTCCGCCTCCTGGCATTATTGCAAGTAATCGATCCGAATAAAGAACATCCGCTGACTCTGGCTCAATTGCAGCAATTGGCAAAATCTCTGCACCAACAAATGCTGCAAACTGCCAATCCTGAAACCGAACAAGATTTGCAGCAAATTACCGTCGGCATCGCCAAAGGTTTAGAATCGTGGCAGCGTTTGGAACCGGAACTTGTGGGCTGGATTTATCAGCCGCAGCAGCTAGGATTTGCCGGTAGTCCCGAACAAAATGGGCCTTGGGCTTTTTGGGCAAAAAAAGTTAACAGTCCCTTTCCCCAGGCTCTTTTGAATACTATTGCAGTCGGTGAATCTGTAGTTCAATTCGCAGCCCAGCAATCGAGTTTAGATTTAGGCATATTGGTGGAAGTGGCGATTATTTTGCAGTGCTTGCAACGGGCGTTGGCGACATGGTTTGATAAGCAAGTTTACGATTCCAAAGTGTCAACAAAAGCTTCAATTTCTACTTACATTACTTTTGCGGTAATTTGGAGTCAGTTAGCTAGTGGGTTTAATAATTCTACCAAGAGCGGCGAACAGTTGGCAAATGCTTGTTTTCAAGTAACTTTGCAAATTTTGCGGGCTTTTTCTCAGCGAGAATACTTTCCCCTTTACGGGGGAATTTTTGCTTCGTTTGATGGTAAAGCGCTGCGACATACTTTGGATTATTTAGACGAACCGCTGCGGCGAGTTGAAGGCACTCAAGCGAAAGCTCGGATTCTGACGCTTTTGGGTTATTCGATGCAAGCGGCTGGGGCCTATGAGCGATCGCTCTTGCTGCACAAGCAAGCGCTGGAAATTGCCCGTACCGAAGGAGACAAAGCTTGCGAAGTTGCCAATCTCAATCACATCAGCCGCAACTATGTTGCTCAAAAAAATTATCAGGAAGCGATTAATTACAGCCAGCGGGCTTTAATTATGGCACGACAAGCGGGAGAGCGACAAGGCGAGGCAAATGCCCTGGCTAACTTGGGTTACAGCGAAGTTTTTCAAGCGCGGCAGTTGGAGGAGGTGGAACCGGAGGTGTACGAGAGTGCGATCGGTTATTTGGAACAAGGTTTGTTGCTATCGGAAAAATTGGGCGATCGCCAAAGTCAAGCTTTTTGTTCCAGTAGTCTTGGTATTGCTAAAATCGCCCTAGAAAATGCTGAAGCTGCGATCGAATATTTGCTCAAAGGTTGGCAAGCGGCTCAATTCTCAGGGGATTTATATTTGCAAGGTCTGAATTTGGCTTACTTGGCTCAAGCTTATTACAGAATCAACGAACTAGAAAAAGCGATATTTGCGGGCAGTTTGGGGATGTATACTTTGGAGCAAATTGGTGCGATGGAGTGGCGTCAATCGGCTGGTTTGTTGACAATTTTGCGGGGTCAAATGGGGGCGGAATCTTTTAAACAATCTTTGGCTAAAAGTCGAGCGAATATCATTCCGGCGATCGGTGTTGATGGCTACGATTATATCCCGGAGTTGCTGGAAAAATATCAGCAATCTATCTAATATCAAAATAGCTCGACGGTTGAAACCGCTACTATACAAACGAAGTCCGCCTACGCGGACTAAGAAATTATTCAGTCCGCGCAGGCGGACTTTGTATGTGTAGCCGCGATTTCAAGCCGGGAATTGATGTTTTTATACTTGCTAATAATTAATGCTCAACTATCACCGGTGTACCAACTGCGACTTTCTCAAATAAAGCCTGTGCGTCTTTATCAAACATTCTGACGCAGCCGTGAGAAGCCGCAGCCCCGATCGACTCTGGATTCGGAGTACCATGAAAACCAATCACGTTCTTGCCATCCGTCCAAAACCCCATCCACCTACTCCCTAATGGATTGTCTGGCCCAGCAGGAATAAGTTCTCCTGTCCAAGGATTTTGCCAAACTGGATCTTTGATCATTTGAATAACTTTAAAATTGCCTGTAGGAGTTTCCCAGCCGCCTTTTCCCACAGCAACCGGGAAACTGGCTTGCACCTTATTTTGTCGGTAAACATAGACACGGCGTTCTCGCAATTTCAGCACTAAATGCACTTCCTCAATAGGATTTACCGCAGGCTTTGGTTCCTGGGGAATATAACGAAATGGTTCTCCCAAGGGCGGCAGTTCTGGGGTTCCGAGATTCGGCAATTTTGTCTCGGATGTGGACCGCTGCACTGCGATCGCACTATTACTTAAATTAGCCACCACTTCGGCAGTCGCCTGCTGCTGTATGCCGACCGACAGCGCGGCTGCACTCAAGCTCAGTACAATTAACTTGTTAAATAAAAATTTGCTGTTCACCATTGTTTTGTTCGCTAAACTCCTCACCAGCAGTTCCTACAAAGTTCCTATCTAATTATCCGCCAACCGCACCCGATTAGAAAAATTTTGAGATGCCTTTTTGACGGCAACTGCGCTGCACAGTGTTTAGTTAAAATTCCACCACTGATAACTTGTAACTCAGCACCAAGCTTAGGCAATAATACTAAAACCACAAGGTTTTTATAAGCGGCTCAGTGGAGTTACGTAATAGAATGTCATGAGAAAACGCGGTTTATGCGTAAATATTGCCAGAAAATGATTAAATTTTACCTCCGACTAATTTGATGTTTTAGCCATGGCAGACTGGCGATCGAGTATTCAAACTATGGCGCTGCTGTATCCGGCAAGCACAATCTGTCTTTGGGTAGAGTTCCCCTCAGCAACAGTTAGGTCGGCGGAAAAAAACTGCTACGGTCGATCGAATAAACTCAATATATCACGGCAACACTCTAGAGATGTAAACCGCTGAACTTGTTGTAAATCGGGAACTTATGATGTAAAATTTAGTCTTTCAATACTTGTTCGATAATCTTTTTTTGAGATTGTCATAAATTTCCTACTCGGGGGATTAAACTGGATTAGGTATAGAGGTTGGGACTTTCGCGCAGCGGAAGCAAACCCGACCCTGAATAGCAGTTAATGTGAGGTTTCAATGCGTCTTCAGAACATCAAATTATTGACAGGTGCAACACTGTCGGTGGTAATTTCGGCGGTCTCAGTACATCCTGCGATGGCTAACCCTGCAACTCAAATAGCCCAAACGCAGACCACCACAACAGCAAACACTAGAACCATTGTCGGTTTTGTCAAAAGTATTGTCGGCGACGTAGTAACTATTCGCGAAGAAAACGCGCCGTACAGGACTCTCAGGATTCAAAGATGCGTCCTGAGAATTCTTGGCTTAGTACCGGGAATGAAAGTCAGAGCCACCGTCGCCGGATCTCAGATACAAAATATCGCGGTGATCCCCGATTATAAGGTGGTAGCCACAACGGTTGCTCGTCCCGCAACCCCAGCACCGACACCGCGTCCGACCCCAGAACTGCCACCGCGTCCGGCTCCTCGTCCGGCTCCGATTCCGCAGGCTCCGATTCCGCAGGCTCCCCGTCCAATTCCGGCTCCGGCTCCCCGTCCCGCTCCTGTGAGAGGACTTTGGTAAAGCTAGGTTATACCATTTTCGATTTTCGATTTTCCATTTTCGATTGGGAATGACCAAAAGTAATTTGGTCCGGGGCCCCAGGATTCATTCGTGGAGCCAGAAAAAAGTTCCGAATCCGGGTCGCAAGCCCCCCGATTTATCAGTGGGGTCGCTTTCTTCAATCTAAAATCTAAAATCTAAAATCTAAAATCGATTGACGGATCAAGCTCAAAGTTTGGAGCACTGGCCTACAGTTGCATTCTTTTTTGCAACTGGTATCAGTAAATGGAATTAAGCCACCGCGCAGGCGGTGGCTTAGCTGTTTAATAGCAGCTAGAATAATAGAATTGTCCAGCAATTGTTGAGAAATCGCTGCTATGTATTACCTGCGTTTCTTGCTGCTAATTCTGCTGTTGCCGATGATTGCGTGCGATCGAGCTACAGATGCGATCGCCCCTGCTGTGGGCGACAACGGCCCCCTGTCGCAAATTCCCTCCCGTGCACCGCTGGTAAATGTTGGCACAAATCAAATTGTACCGACCAAACCGCTGTCGCCGCAGCCCATCCGCATTGTTGCAACTTCTTTGCCGCAGCCAGGAGCCAGCGAAAGCGCCTCAAAACCTCCTCAAGTAATACCTATTCCCGCATCGCCAGTGCTGCGAGTACCTCCTGGCTTTGTCGTCAACGTTTTTGCTGACAATTTAGACGCTCCCCGATGGCTAGCTTTGACGCCGACAGGCGATGTTTTGGTAACAGAAACCCGGCAGAATCGGATTACGCTGTTGCGGGATGCCAACGGCGACGGGGTTGCTGAGGTTCGCAAGACTTTTGCAAGTACCCAAAACGGGTTAAATATTCCTTTTGGCATGGCTTTTGGCGATCGCTATTTTTTCCTCGGAAATACCGATGAAGTCCGCCGATTTCCCTACACAAAAGGGCAGGAACAATTGACAGGTAGTGGTCAAAAAATTGCTGATTTACCGGGCGGCGGCTACAACCAACACTGGACGCGAAATGTTGTCGTTTCCCCGGACAATAGCAAGCTTTTCGTCTCAGTTGGATCGCAGTCTAATGCCGATGTCGAACCGCTGCCGAGGGCGTCTGTTCAAGTGATGAATTTGGACGGCCAGAACCAGCAAATTTTTGCTTCCGGTTTGCGAAATCCGGTGGGATTGGATTTTCACCCAAAAACAAATCAACTCTACACGACAGTCAACGAACGCGACGGTTTGGGAGATGATTTGGTGCCGGATTACTTGACAAGAATTCGTCAAGGCGAGTTTTACGGCTGGCCTTACGCTTATTTTAAGCCGAATTTGCTCGATCCGCGCCACGCCAGAAATGGCAATAGCGATCGACCTGATTTAGTGGCTAAAACATTAATGCCAGACGTGCTGTTTCAGGCGCATTCGGCGGCTTTGGGGCTTCAATTTTACGACGGCAAAACGTTTCCCAAAAGATTCCTGAACGGGGCGTTTGTGGCGTTTCGCGGCAGTTGGAATCGCAACGCTGGAACTGGTTATAAAATCGTGTTTGTACCTTTTAATGCGGCGAACGGACGCCCTCAAGGTTATTATGAGGATTTTCTGACTGGTTTTCTCACAGATCCGTCGGGCCCGAAAACTTGGGGGCGGCCAGTTGGTTTGCTGGTTTTACCTGACGGAAGTTTGCTGTTTACTGAGGAAGCGAATAATCGGATTTATCGAGTGCAGTATCGCGGCTGACGGTTGGGCGATCGATTAGATCCCGACTTTTTCAAGAAGTCGGGAATCTGGTTGTTTAGTCAGCTTCAAACCTTGCTAAGTTGAGATTCACCGGAAAGTTTTTGAAAAATTAATAACCTATCTTCTTCCGCCGTTTCGCGATTTAAATCAGACAGTTCGTAATAGGAATCTGTTTCGGGCAAGTAGATTACAGGTAAATTTTCAGGCAGGATTAAATAAGTGTTTTTCACCTGTAAATCATTGTCTATATCTAATGAATATAGAAATCCGTCAACAGGATTTACAATTAACTCGTGCAATGAAACTTGTCCCTCTATGTAAAGCTTGAGAGTTAGTTGTGCAACTCTGAAAACCAACCAGCGATTGTACAAATTATCTACATCGCACCAAGAATAAAGATAGCTATCGCCGTATTCATTCTCAAAAAGCGATAGCAGGGGGCCGTCGAAATACTCTAAAGTGACTATGCTTCTAAGAGTTAGAGGAAACTTACTTAGTTTAAATCCTATTAATTCTTCCATTTTTTTGTACCTTACAATAAACAAGATGTTATTACAAATTTTGCTGCTAAATCAGAAGTAGCAAATTCATGTAGGCTCAAGTGACCGTTATCATCTATTTTAGAGACAACTCCATCTGTCTTGTCGAGCGATCCTGCTGCTATGTGAGTGCCCACAGAATCGCGAATTTTTTTTCTTTTTTTTGTTAGTTTTAAATAACGTTTTTCGGCATTTTCCCTGGTATCAAATAATGATAGCGCATAACCTTGACATCTGGTTGCTTCAGTTTCTGGTTTGAGGTTGCGCTGGGGAGTGATGATCAGCACTGGTTTAAAGTTATTAATAGAGCGTTCATCATTGGGTTCAAATACAAATCTAAAAGCCAGCATTTCTTTAGGTTGATAGTCCTGTGGCGGGCATTGAGTTGAAAGCTTATCTATATATTCTTGGTGTTTGAAACACATATTGATAATTTTAGTAGCCGATTTGATTTTAAATTTTAAATGTTAGCCGAAAATAGCTATTTTTTATATCAATTGTAATCCGTGCTTTTTGCTGTAAAATTAGTGGGCTATTCCTCTTAACTATAGTATTTTTAAGTCTGTACAGCGAATAACCTAAAAATTTGGCGATCGCGTTTTAAAATCCCGAACCAGGTTGTTTGAGAAACTCCGCTTCTTCGGGGGTTGTTTCGCGACCGAGAATTTGATTGCGGTGGGGAAATCTCCCAAAACGTTCGATTATTTCCAAATGCTGCTGCGCGTATTCAATGAGTGAATCGCTTTCAGGTTCGCCGCTGAGTTGGCGAAATAGTTCGACAGATTGTTGCTGGTTTTGTAAGTTTTCGCTGTGTTGAAAAGGCAGATAAATAAACAATTTTTGTACAGTAAGCAAGTCGCGATCTAATTTATTATTAACAGCGTATTCGGCGGTGGCTAAAGCTTTGCTGTCTGTGGCGAATGCTTGAGGTGTTCCGCGAAACATATTACGCGGAAATTGATCGAGCAGTATAATTAATGCTAGGCAGTTGTCGGGGGAATCGTGCCATGAGTCGAGTTTACCGGAGGCGGCTAGTTCGTAGTGCGACAGAAAGCGCGATCGCACTTGGGCATCAAAATCCGCATCTTTTTCAAACCATTTCTTGTGGACTTTGCCAAACTCAGGAGAGTGCGATCGACCAAACCAAAAATCTAAAACTTCATTCATTAGCACTTTAGTGTGCGATTGAGTGTTGATGGCAGCTTCTGTGTATGTAGTTGCACAAAATGCGCTCTCTGCACAACTACAAACCGCAGCGATTAATGATTAGCAATGATCACTTAGGAACTTTTGTTGTCCGGTGCTTTAATTTACGAATTAGTAAACAGTCTGTCCCAAGTTTGACCTCCCACAATTCCGTCTACAGGAATATCCGCTTGTCGCTGAAATCTTTTCACTGCATTTTCGGTTGTCGGACCGAAAACGCCATCAATTACGATCGGGTGTGGGGACAAGCCCCGCGCGTTCAACAACTTTTGCAGTTTCTTCACATCGTGCCCTCTCGATCCGCATTTTAAAATCCTTTTATGGTATCTCACTGCTGGTCGATGGCAATCATTAGTAGAGCAAACTGCGGAGCCTGCTGCATAGTTTGCTCTACTTGTGCCCGTCAAAACTAATAGGGCGAGAATTGCTAGTAAATAATAAAAAGTCTGCGATCCGGCCATACTTTCCCTGTTAATTTTTCAAGCGTTTTTTGCAAGTTGGACGATTGTTTGAGGGTGAGAAACCGGGTTTATAGGATGGGGGCATCCAATCTTGATTGACCAGGTTTCTGGCAACAGTCAACCGACATTCTACAATATAAGTGGCTTTACTGCAAAATCTCCGATCGTGCAAGTTAAATTTTGTTGCTCTTTGGTAGCAGCAAAGGTAACAATTACTTCGCAAGCAACTGCAACCGTCAGCATTACCAAGTTTCTCGCCAGCGGGTAATCGCAAACGTCATCATTCGCCGCTGAAGGAACCCGATAGTGTTGGTTCCAAATTATTTCGGAGTAATCGGCAGCTAATCCGACGTGCACGCAGGGAAGGGAGGCACTTGCACAGTAATCCTTGACTGCTTGCCGCCCGACACTGTTATCAAAAGTATCGATGACTGTGGCGCTGTTGGCTAGCAGCCGATCGGCATTTGCGGGTGTCAATTCTTTTGAGTGCGCGTCAATGCTGACTCCCAAAGCGCGGTAGAGGTTGTTGGCGAGAATTTTGGCTTTGAATGCGCCGATGTCCGATCGATAATAGGGTTGAGTGGAAAGGTTGCGTTCCTCGATGCGATCGCGATCGATGACTTTTAACTGACAAAAGCCCGATCGCGCCAGACTTTCTGTAATATTCGCACCCAAAGCGCCCGCGCCGCACACCGTTACCGGGAAATTTTTGATCTGCGACATCACTGCCGCACTTCTGTAAAGTTGTTCGTGAAAAAATATACTCATGGTAATCAAGAATTATCGATTTTCGACTACTCCAACCAATGAATGCAAGTCGAAGTCTTTGTCTAATCCGCTGAGACAAATGCCAGCACTCATAACTGTCAAGTCATTTTTGGCGATCGCAGAAGTGTGGTGTTCTCCGGTTCCGCTAGTCCATTCAACTAGCCAATAATTTTCGCGGTCGAAAAAATCCCGCAATTCACCGCCGCCCATTTTCAACGCCCGCTGCAAGCGCTTTTCTTCCCGCACTTTCGGATCGAAACCTTTAATATTTCGGGACACTAATTCGTAAACTGTTCGCATTTCCGGTGTCATCCCTTTAAAGCGAACTTCGGGAGGCAAAATCAACTTTTTTAAAGCTGCTTTTAACTTCTCAGAGGGCAGCGGATCGGCGCGCCTGTCAATCTCTTCAAACCACAAACAATGACCGTCCCAGCGCGCAACAATCGGCTCAAACTGCGAACCTTCTGTTACTAAATGAACTGGTACGGGTTTCGCAACACCCGTGCGCTGTTTAGCATCAGATTCGTTAACAGGATAAGCCAGCCAAGTTTGCCCTTGCAACACGCAGGCTAACTGCAAGCGAACGGGTACGAGCAGTTGCAAATACTCGGCCACTTGCGGCAAACTCGGCTCCTCAATTACCGCAGCATTTTTTTCATTTACTGGCGCAAAAAGAGCCCATCCTTCAAAGTTGCGTGGCTGCGGTAGAAAAGTATAAATCATTGAGCTAACTCTTATCCGCACGCTTCCCCCGGGTACGCAAGGAGCCAGGAAGTGGGTATCGAGTAGGTGCGCTTCTTGGGCAGCGATTTGGCTGAGGATTTTGCGGATATCTGCCACTGAATTGACCTCCATCATCTTACTTTTTGTTACCGAAGAGACTTTTAATTGAATAAAATATAAAGATTCCTCAACACTATTGACACGAGTTCATCTCCTAATCTAATATTGAGCGAACCTCGCAACTTAACCTTGTAAATATCTTAAGTAAATATGCTGCAAAACCTTTTTTCTAAGTGGGTTGTAGTCACAGCTTTGACACTTCCTCTTTTTGGCTCAGTCCAGGTAGCTAAAGCTCAGGACACCTATGGAGCTACTGCTTATTCTCCGACTTCTGACGCCACTGGTATTAGTTGGGATCATCCTACGGAGAAAGAAGCACTAAACGCAGCAGTAGCCGTCTGCAATGAACACAGCGGAGGTGCAAACGACTGCGAACCCCTGACATCTAATAGTAATAATTGTGGAGCGATCGCAGTAGGCAAAGGAGGAGCCGGTGCGGGCTGGGGCGACGATAAAGCCGCAGCAGAAGCTCAAGCTCTCGCCGGTTGCAGCGAACTAGATGGCGGCAACTGTAAAATCCAGCTTTCAGCTTGCAACAACTAATTAAACTGATAAAAATCGGTGGAACAGGTGTATATGTTGGCTGCTAAAACAGCTTAAAAAATAGTAAATGTATGGTGTGCAATGCACACCATACCAAATACAACTCAGCTAAAATTAGGGTACGCAATGCACACCCTACGCAGTTAATCTCCTACTTCGGAAGTAACTGCATCTGGTGGCAGCAAACTTTCTAATCTATCTTTAGACCAATATTCAGTAGGGTAAGCGAGTGCAATAATATCAGAGAGTCGAATCAGCCACGTAACTTGTCCGTAAGCATCGATATGTTCCGCCTGTTCGTTAGGGGGAACTATCACCAAAAGTTCCACAAACTCCCCGAACAAATTAATCGGGATGCCGCCGAAACTGCTATTATTTGTTTTAATCCAAACTTTGCTGCCTCGATCGAGAGCTTCTTGGAGTCGCTGGCAGAGCAAACTGGATTTTTTGACCTGGGATTTTTTGGCTTTCGACTTTTTTCCCATAGTTTTAAGAAGTTAAAGTAGTTGTATTGTGGGTTGCACAGTTCGTTGCACAGTTCGTTGCACAGTTCGTTGCACAGTTCGTTGCACAGTTCGTTGCACAGTTCGTTGCACAGTGGGTTGAGATTTAGTGCGATCGCTGTTTGGTATGGAAACGGACTGAAGCAAAAAGGGCGATCGCCCCGTCGCTACCCCATCACTGTACCCTATAAGAAAGTGCTGTACTGCGATCGTAATAACAATTTAATCGCAAAATCGCGAAATGACCCCAGCTCAAAAAAAAATGCCGCTGTAGCCAAGCTTCAAACCCTTAATCCATCAGTGATTCTCAATTTAAAATCTAAAATCTAAAATCTAAAATGGTAGGCCCTGCGGTGGCACTGTTACAAAGTCAGTCAACGATGCCCGTATTTCTACTGTGTCCAAATGCAGTATAATCGGCGGAATCTTCCCCAATCGTTTAAGTAAAACAATGGACTGGCGAAAGCTCATTCATCCAAACCCGAAAGCTTCAACAAGTCAACCAGCAGCACCAGAAACTCGATTATCTGTAGAATTTTTGCTGGGACTCTTTGCTGCGGGATGGACTCAACAGCAGGTGTTAGAAAAATATCCCGCACTGAGTTCGGAAAAGTTACGCGCTGCTTTGGCTGGTGCGGATTCCCAGTTAGTCTCATCCATCGCTAATCCAGAATTACAAGAAATTATCGCTCAAATTAGAGAATAATTGAAAAAAGGTAAAAAGTTGTCGCTTGAGGATATTGAGGGAGATGTTTGGTAGTAAAGAGCGATATTAAATCTCAACTTCCCCCTAAATTTTCTCTAACTCTTTCCCGAAACTCCAACACCGCCTCAAGGGGATCAGGCCGTTGTACATACTCTGCAATCAGTGATAAATCCAAATTCGGCAACAACTCGCTTTGCTGCATTTTTTCATATTCCTCTGCCCGAAGATGATAAACCTCAAAGCGACGATTTTTCCAGAACCAAACCTCTCTGATCCCGAGCTTTTTGTAAACTGCTAACTTGTCCAGGCCGCCACTACTGAGTAAAACCTCGATCGCTAAATCAGGAAATTCTTTTTCAGTACCGATACAATAGCACTCATCCGGTTCTGTACCGCCCTTTTTTGCTTGAATGCGGAAGGTAGTTGAACCCAATCCCCAAAACCGAGTCCGTGTTTCTTGAAAATACGCTTCTAGCAGCATCCCAATATTGGTTTTATCTCGATCGTGACGGCGACTTGGGGCCATAATTTCCAGCACTTCATCTAAATAAGTAACCCGATACCAAGGACTATCTCCGAGTTGAGTCAGTAGTTGTTCATACTGTTCCCAACTTACCCCGCTGGTAATAAATCTTTCCACGGGATCTTCGGTAAAAAGCTCTAAGTCGGTTGCTAAATCTTTGATTAATATTGAAGTCACCAACGGCTCCTCCCAAGTTTAGAGTATAGTAGAAGATTGTGATTCTGTCATCAATGATTTAACTGGCGATCACTACCTCATTTTCAGTATCATCCTCTTCATTAATCCCAAATTTTTTACAAATTTCATCTAGTGTCTGAGGTTGAATGACTCTTGCTTTAGCTCTTTTAAATGCTGTAAACAAACGAGTTGCATTGGTAGGCGAACTCAGCAAATAAAGCGTTTCTAGCAAACTTTCTAATTCTGCCTCAGAAATCAAAACCGTACTTTTGCCGTTAGGCCTATTAATAACTATTACTTCGCCAGTTTCCACAGCGCGATCGCAGAGATTTTCTAAATTTGCTTCAGCGTCAGTGTATGTAATCTCAGTCGACATACAATTCTAACTCCCACTAACTTTGCGAGCACAGCCCGCCAGCTTAACTGACGAGCCATGCCCAATTATATCACTTATCATCCCTCACCGGGAGCGACGTGTCCAGAATTTCCATCAACAATTCCAGCCGCGAAGGACGGCTCAACATCGGCACTAAATTCGGCAAGGAGTAGTAATCTCCGGCAAAGGTAAAGGTTTCTACCGATACTTGTTTGTCCTTTAATTGCTTCTGGACATATTCGCACCAAGAACCAACTCGCACAATCACAACATCAGGATTTACCCCCAAACTGCGGCAGTAATTCTGATAAGCATCTCCAAAATAAGGTGCAGCGTTTTCGCCTTCATCTGTTACCATAATGAATTGCTCGACAACCTGCTTTTTTATTCGCATTGCTTCCACCGCGCAACCGCAACTTGTGCCGCCGCCGCTGCGAATGTGTTTGAAAGCGGCTTCCCAGTCTGTCAATTCGCTGCCGTTTGCTTGCACTGGATAGGGCATGGTGTCAAAGGCATAAACGAACAGCGCAGCGTCGGAAATGCCGGAAATCAAAGCAGCGAGACGCTTGCCGACTTCGATCGCACTTTCCATCGAACCAGACTTGTCAATCAACAAACCAGTCGCTTTAACAATCTTGCCGCGCTTCTTCACCTGTTCGTTTGTCACCGCTTCCAGCTTAGCCGTCGTTGCTGCGTCGAAGTTCGCGCCCGCGCCCGCAACACTCGCTTTGTAAGCAGAAACCCGATCGCACTTTGCCGCTTCATCCAGCTTCGAGTCAATCAACTGCTTGACTTCCGCGTGATCCATCGCGCCGCGCGACTGAATCGATTTCAAATTGTTGATGACTTCCTGCGGCGACATCGAGTTAATCAGCGCGGCCAAAACCGTTGGCGTTAGCTGTCTGATCGCACCAACTGCGATCGTATACGGAATCTTGTACTCAACAATCAAATTCGCCTGTTCCGCAGGTGTCGCCGCCTTTGCTAACTGCTTCAAAACGAATGCCAGAGAGTCTTCCGGCGGATTGTCTTTAAACAGAATAGCATTAGCGCGATCGCTCGGCTTGACGTGCAGCGTTGCGTACAAATGCTTCATCGCCTTGCGGTTGCGGATGGCGGCGCGATCGAAAAACTGCGGATTCTTTTCCCGCGATTTCAGATAGCGAGTGACAGCAGTGCGCGCGCTGCGGGGCACCTTATTCTGGTGCTGCTTCATAAAGTCCACAATCCGCGAAACCTCGTAGGGAGGGAACTCTTGCAGCATCATAAAACCGGCATCTCGGTGTTCCGTCAGCGCCGAAGTCAGCAAATTTCCGGCAAAAACTTCCTTGTGATCGCGCACGTCGCCGTGACGTTGATACCACACTGCTAAATGACCGTAAAAAATGGGGTCTAATTCGATAATTAACTTGTGAATTTCTGCTACTTTTTCTAATTGACGGTGCGGAGTTGTGAGCAGACTGTTGAGCATTTCCAAACGCAAATCGCGCTCTGCTGTATTCATATTCATTGGTGTTACCTTCCTATTCGATTTTGGATTTTGGATTTGAGAAGTATTCAAAATCGGTGGTTGGCAGTTGTTGCACGCTAGCAAGTGAAATTTAAAAATCACCGCGCAAGTTTGGGGAGCTTTTTTTTAGTAAACCTATGGCTAAACCTAATAGGGTCTGTATGTAAGCTCTCGCGATTGGGGCGCGGCAAAAACTGCGATTTTAAATTAACTATTTCAGGGAAACTGTTTCTAATTAGATCGCTCTCAAGTCTGGTTCAACCCAGCTATTTCGGGCTTCCCAAGACATCAGGCGATCGCGCGTGTAATAGCGAAAGGGTAAAGTGCGATCGGCATATTTTGCAATCAAACCGTTAGCCAGATGTACGATCGAGCGATTTTGGCTTTCATCGGCGAGATACCGGCGAATAGTTCGCACCCAAAACAGCGTTAGTGTTTCGTGATACCCGCTATCTTTTGTGGTTTCAATTCCTTGAACCGAGTTGTAACGTTTAATGCCATTGCGAATCGCATTTATCGCTTCTTGCTCCGAGTCATAACACAGATACCACAGGGCAACGGTTAAATGTGCTTCGTGCGTCCATTGGCTTCGCGACAGGTTGCCTTCTTGGAAGGCATGAATCAGACTGTCTATCTCCTTGGGCGATCGGTAAATTGCCAGTTTTTTTCTCATGGCTAATACCCAATTTATTTTTGAGGACGGAAGTCTTCAATACAAACAGGATTACTTAATTATTATCCTGAATTAACAACAAGAGTTTATAGCGCCTAAAAGGTCACTTCGCGCAAGTCAAGAAAGCCGTTGGCACATACGCAGGAGTTGAACCCGCGACCAGTCCCTTAAGAGGGATTGCTCTACCAATGAGCTAGTATGTAAGCTTCCTTTGTTGGGGCGCGAAGTGGAACTTTTCAGCGCCGGATAGATATAAAAAATTCAGCTATAAAAGGCAGCGCACAAGTCAGAGAAGCTTTTTTTCAGCCTCACGGCAAGTAGGAATTGAACCTACAATTCGATTTTAAGTCGAACGTTTCCAGTTTGTAAGCTTCTTTTGTTGGGGTGCGCTACCTAATACGTGCTTTAAGTGAATTTCTAGCCGTAAACGGCTTCTGGGCGAACAATTAAATCGCCGCTGGGACGGCGATCCAGAACGTAAGACTCGAAGCGAGATCCCTTGACATCAAAATGGTTGGCTAGACGTTCCTTAATAGCCTTGTCGCTCATTCCTGCCGTGATACCCAGTTGGTTTTCTGCCACGTCATAGGAACGTCCTTCAAAACGAATGTGAACCATTACCGATACCTCCTAGAGCAATTTTGGATTTTGGATTAGTAGCTTATCTGCTCTCGACTTTGGCTTTTTGTGAGACTTAGCAAATTGCCAGTATCGGTAAAGATTCACGAAATCTCATAATCTTTACTGAAAGAAGCGCCGTTCTAAATGATAAGCTTGTTTAATTTTGCGGATTTGCTCAGCCTTTTTGGTTGATTGAAATCTGGCTGAACTTGTCTGTTCTGCATCCGCATCAAATTCGTTGAAATTAGACTGATTTCCTACAACATCTGACTCGGCCAGAGTCAGTTTGTAACCGAACAGTCTCGTATAAAGTAACAACATGACCATCGAGTCTATATTACAAGACTTTCAAATTGATGTTCGTTGAAATTTTGAGCAATATTTAGTTGTCAAGGTTCAGAATTTGCACGAAAAATACAGGTTTTTGCTTGTCCTGCGCTTTCCATATTTATATACTACACATATACTACAAGTGTGTCAAGGGGGTAGCAAAAGTTTTTTAGATAAAACTTACACGAGTGGCGAGAAACCGGGTTTTTTCAGGAAAATATTTCGTTGCTACCCGCAGATCCGGTAAAAAACCGGGTTTCTTAGGTCAAAGCGCGATCGCGAACTGTAACATCGATCAAACATCCTTAACATAGGAAATGCTATCGCGAATATTGTGAAAGCCGACTGATTCGTAAAGCCGCAATGCACCTGATGAATTTTCAGTATCGACACCGAGAATAGCAGTAGCGACACCGGCAGCTTTCAGCCGATGCAAACCAGCGAGCAACATCGCTCGTCCCAATCCCATTTTGCGGAAGCCGCGCCTAGTGCCGAGACAAGCAATCCAGCCTTCATTACGCCCGGTACGATCGCACTCTTCCACACAAATCTCGCAGTAACAAAAACTGACAAATGTGCCGTCATCAGCAACAGCAATCAAGTCTAAATCATTTCTGTAATCGGGTTTAGCTAACTCGTGCTTATATTTATCCACCGTTAAATCGTGATGATTCCAGTGATCGATAAACGACTGGTTGAACATTTCTACCCAAGCTGCCGCATCCTGTTCGCCGGGGAACTGACGCAGCGCGAAACCTTCGGGGAATTGCGGTTCTGGGATCGGTTCCGAGAGCGATCGCGCCATTCGGCAAAAATAGCGATCGACCTTAAAACCGCAACTTGTCAGCACAGAAATGCGATCGCAATCCTCAGCGCGAGCGTAGGTTCGCAGCTTCACGCGCCCGCCCCGCATCGCAGACACCTCGCGCATCCGCACTTCACCCCAGGCGATCGCGGCTGCTTCCACATCGCCTCCGCGCGCGCCTGGGTGGACGCGAAACCACAGCCAACCGTCAATTACTTCCCCAGGCTCAGAAATCCACAACCGAGTGAAACCGATTAATTTTCCCTCCGCATCTTCCCAAAGGCGGATATCGCGGGCTTTGTCTAGGGACGGTTGGTTAAATTCTTGTTCTAATTCCGAGATGGAAGTACCTTCATCGAGCCGATCGACTTCTTCGCAAGTATTGATTAAATGGGCGATCGCATCTAAATCGCGATCGCCCGCATAGCAGCGCCCCGAGAGATTTGCCATCATAGCTAATCACCATTTCCTGTTGTTATTCACTGTAGACATTTTTGGATGGATTAAAAGACCTGCAGACAGATTACTCCTGCGGGTCTTTTAGATTTTAGATTTTGACAATGCTGCACAGTTCTTTGAACAGTTCCCGGATGCACCGGGCAATTACCCGCTGGCGGGCTAGTTTGATTGGGGTGCCGCCTTTTTTTCGCCGCTTCAAGTTTTCCGCTGGTGACATTTGCTCCGCGTCTTTGCCCTGACCGTAAGTAAATTGCAGCGGCGGATTGTTTTTTGTGACTTCCAAGCGTGTGAAACACCATTGCCACAGCGCTTTCCTGCAAAGTGCGCTGCCGGACTGTTTGCCTTTCTTTTTCTGGCCACTATCCTCGCGAACTACGCCCATGCCAACGGCTCGCATGAAGCGACGCTCTGACAGTTTGAGCTTGGATTCTTTCCCGGTCTGACGGTTTTTTCTGATTTTGACTTCTGGCTGATTGTCGCTGAGGAAGTCTTCGATCGGGTAAATCGCTCCGAGCAAGTAGCCCTGAAGCTGATAGCCAAACCCAAATTTGGTAAAAATCCGGCGATACTCCGTAAACTGTGGATTGTCGATTAGTTCCACCAACTGCTTTTTGAGTTTGAAGATTTCTTCCTCAATGTCGCAATATTGTTTAGCTGCCCAGCAAGTTTGTGGTTCGATGCCAGAGCCGATCGTGCTTTCCAAAATGCGATCATACTTTTTCGACTTTCGCCGATCAGCCAACCAACCCCACAACAGCGGGGGCAATTCCTCTTGCAGTTTTGCCGATCGCACTAATGCAACTTCGGGACACTGCCACGCTAGCTCCTGTCGCATTCGGTTGACAATTGGGCTTTGCACTCGATTGAGGTGTTCCAATCGTAAACACACGTGTTTGATTTGACTAACTAGGGGGTCACGAATTTTGAGGTAGCTGTCGGGCCCTTTGTCAAAGTACCAGCAGGCGATCGCAAAAGCGTCAATGTCATCTGTTTTTGCCCCGCTCTTGCCTTCCTTTCCCATCAGCTCGGCTCGGTAATTAGGGAGCTTACTGTTGGAAATCATCCTAACTTCGCAGCCCCAGTCGCCAAGCTTGTTCATCCAGAGCTGTGCGTAGTTCATCCCGGTAGGTTCGCAGATAGCAATAATTTTGTCAGCTTTAAAGCTTTCAATCTTTGCTCTTAACTTATTCAAGTTTTCAATGTTCGCTGAAAACACCTCGATATCGGCGTCGAAGTAGTCATCACGGGGGTTGCTGGGTTTTTCCAGCATAAAACACGCGGCAATTGACGACCGAGAAACGTCAATGCCTACGATTAAATATTTCATCTAGTTTAGGGAGAAATGGAATTGAAAGGACAAGAGAGCCTACGAATCTCCCAAAAGCAATTAAGCTTACTTCACTGATTAAGGCTCGTTTATTTTGTCCGGTTTGATGCAGGCTGGCGCTTACGAATAACAAATAGCAATTAAGCTAATTTCAGTTTTAAAGCGCCACTTGTCCGAGGACTCGTCCCGCGACTCCCCCTTATTAAGGGAGTTTCGGTCGCTGAGTCAGGCGGCCATCTTCAGGCGGTTGTGGTGATAGAGTTGGTGGCTACTAGCGCAATATATGCGTATAAGTAGTCAATGTTTTGCATCAAAACTGCTGCAAATTGTTCTGTTGAGTAAATATTTAGCAGGTAGTTCGCAGCGTTGACGTATTTACTTAGGCAGCGGTCAGGAGGCTGTTTTCGCAATAGTCCTCTAGCTTTTGCTTCTCTAATTGTGATGAAAACTTCTTGTGTTTCGGCATCGCTAAAGTTGTCGAACTGCTCTTTTGCCGATTTGATTAACTCGGTGATGTGGTACTTGTTTTTGGTTGGCATGGTAAATTTATAGATGCGAAGAGGACAGTTAGTCAGCCAAGACAACTCATCTCAGACACGGCGGTTAGAGTGTAACTAACCGCCATTTCTCTAAATATCGGCTGTTGGTATTTCGACCTTAAAACCTTGTCGCGTGGGGTATTTGCGATATTGCTCTAAATAGCTTGCAAGAGCGGCGGTAATTTGTTTGTCGCTAATGTCTGCCATTTCGATGTTTACTTGCTCTGATATTGCAAGGACGAGTGAATTTATGTCAGCTTTTGTTACTTTTTGAAGGGCTGACAGCACCATCGCACTGAACAACGCGGTACTAAAAATCATTGCTTGCTCCGACATAGGTAAGTCGGTCAAAGTGAAGGTTTCGGGCTGTGGGCTGTCGTCGGGAATTATTCGGATTGATTGCAGGTTTAGCTCGCAAGTATCCAGGCAATTGCTGAGCGTTTCGGCAAGTTCCTCTAACTCTTTGTAATTGCCCTGACTTTTTAGAATCAAGTCATCGGCGTGCAACCCTAAAGCTACAATTTCCGCTTTTTGTTCAGGACGAAACGCGGGCAATTCGGAATGCCGGTAGGTGAAAGTATGGTGAGACATGGTTTTAAAAACTAGCTAGGTTGAGTCGGACGTTTTGTCCGATCTAATGGGGCTGATGGCTTTTTGATAGCTTTTTGATAGCTTCTGGTTGCCAAAACCTGCTACGGGTTTGTCGGCTTTGCCGATCGCCTCTGCGGTCGCGTCTTTCTGAAACTCGGCGTCTAGTTGGTCTAAAATTTCCTCTTGTTCGGGGGTGGGAATGGTTGGCTCCTCATCGTCGGGCGGTTCGGTTGTTCCGATCAGCATTTCGAGATACTCGGAAACCGTCATGTCCGCTGCTGCTGCTTTCTGTTCCAACATTTTGTAAGCTTTGCCACTTACTTTAATTTGCTTGGCTCGCTCCTCTGGCTTTTTGTCGTCCATCATTTCTGCAATCTTGGCCGCTGTTATATGCTCGGGCGGCTCTGTCTCAATTACCGATTGCCATTTGCCCTCTAACTCGCGGTGGCCCGTGTCGTCCATCTTGGTAAATTTCACCAGCGGCAGCGCTTGCGACACGGAGGTAGGCAAGATTTTAAACCCAGCTTTTATCAGTTCGATCGTGGTGTGCGCCGCTTCTATAATCCGCTTGCAGTAAATCGGCGAGCGACCGAGGGCGAGCTTGCAGTATTCGGCAAAGTCCTTAAATTGCCGTTTATATAAACGGTAACGCCGGATTGTGTAGAGCATGACGCCCTGTCTTACGTAATCAACAAATGACAGCTTAATCTCCCGGGTTAAATCGGCTAAATCGTTGTAGGGGACGGCGTTGAGTGTTTCTTCTTCAAAGTCCAGGAGCGGTTGGAATTCTGTTTCTGGGCGTTCCCAAAAGATGTCATTAAAATCGGCGGCAAGTTCCATCAGAAGTAAGGGGTAATAGTGTCGTCTTTGCTTACTAGATAAGTTGGCAGTCAATAATCGTCATCGTCATCGTCATCGTCATCGTCATCGTCATCATCGTCCTGATTCCACCCAGTTTCGTTCTTGTAATCATCCGATGTGTCAAGTTCTCCGAATCCCAATTCGGCGCTATCGTCTGCTACATATTGGGCAAGAGGAGTGGTCTCTGTTCCGGCAGGGGAGTGATCGGCTCTAGTCGCAGCGAAATTTTCGATCTTCAGCGCGATCGGATCGACGCCGTGAGCGGTAAGAAATTCTGCGAAGTTATCCCAAGCTTCCTCGGCTTTAGCTAGTTGATTTTTCTTAGATTCAATTATGGAGTTGAAAGTCTCTATGGATGCCATTTGCTTCGCCAATTGGTGTTTAAGCTCGTGCCATTCGTAGGGCAATTCAAGTTCTTCGGCCACGCGAGTGCGAAGGATATCAAGGCTTTGCGAAGGGTCTTCCCAGTCCTCCAAATCGGCCTCTAGCCATATTTTGCAATTTTCGTAGTTGCCTAAGTTTTTGGTGTATCCAAATCCAATTCGATTGATTTTCATAAGAGATTGAAATCAGGTTTAACGGTTATGTGAGAGGAAGCGATCGCCCTAAAGTCTCCTAAGACGATCGCGAGCAAATAAGAAGGGAGATAAGTTGTTCAAACGCCTTACTACGCAAGCATTTATCCTACATAGCATCACCTCCTGGGGGCGATCGCCCTGACTGACTGCTACCAGCAGCAGCCATGCAGTAAGTAATGCAGTAAACCTTGTGGGCTGAGCTTATGTCACTGTCATGTGACTGCCCGATCGCCCTTGGGGGAAAACCGGGCGGTTTGGGCCCCGGCAGTCGAGCAAAATTCCCTGTGTCGGGCGGTTCGTCGCTGTCAGTTTGTCGGTTCGGGCGATCGCACCAAGTGTCAAAAGTGGGAATGGAAAAGTTGCAAGTGCTGGAACTTTCGGGAGCAGGTGAAAGTTCCAGCACTTCGGACAATTCCCGCATGGAGGAAGCTTTTAAAGGCAATTTTTCGGCTTCTGGCTCGTACCAGTCAGCCGGACACGGAGCCCACTCGCACATCGAATCCATAGACACAGCAAGCGGTTCAGGGTTTTCGGCAT
Organism: Microcoleus sp. S13_C5; assembly: GCF_036700845.1. Lineage (NCBI taxonomy): Bacteria > Bacillati > Cyanobacteriota > Cyanophyceae > Oscillatoriales > Microcoleaceae > Microcoleus > Microcoleus sp. S13_C5. The sequence goes on along the minus strand of NZ_JAUBPR010000032.1, from coordinate 730 downwards.
CCCAACGGGCCATCGCATCATTAAAAGCATCGATGCTGGGGAAATCATCAGGTTCTGGCGGCTCGTCATCTGTTTCCGGTTCGAGTAAGCTCAGTTGCCCGGTGCAATCTGCTTTGTAATGAACCTCGCCGAAGTAGGGCGGGTAGGTAGCCAGAAACTTATCAGAGAGTTTTACACCGGGGGAATTTTTGGCCGAATCGCCGATCGCACTTTGGCTCACTTTTGGCTCACTTTCGACTCGACCCCGACCATCCCCGCGACCGGGAGGGCGATCGTACTCGTTGAAAATGGCCGCTAGTTCAATTGGCTGACTGCGTAAAGCTCGCCCTTTATCTCCTTCACTCTTCCTTGCCAGCGCCAATACGTGATCGCTTTCTTTGTGTTGGGGATTGGTGCTTTCAATGCCGCCGCTACTTCCATGTAGTTCGGCGGTATCCATGCTTGGGTGATGTGAATCAGCACGCAAGTATACAAATGTGGCGGCTGTACTTCCATCTGTCTCTGTCGTATTTCCATCGACTCCCCCCGGTGTAATTTTTGCTGTTTGTGTGATCGGCTTAACCGGCCGAGGATAGACGATGCGGTCAAACTTGGATTCGATCGGCGGCTCCTGGGCTTGAACTTCGATCGCTGTTTCATTAATAGCTGGTGAACTAAGTAGTTAAGCAAAATTAATTACATAATTATCTCCAAATTCTTTAAGAATTCTTTCGACAGATGAAACAAGAGA